>JACNFV010000094.1 GCA_014384445.1 Candidatus Nitrosopumilus sp.
ACAATCCCAAAATTTTCTTTTTAAATTACTTATTTTTAAATAATTTTTTTTATTTTTGAAACAAGTTGTTCAGAATTTTTCTCTTTTGGATTAATGGAAATGTAAAAAGTAACATTGTTTTTATGTAAAATTGCAACATGGGCTTTTGAATGTTTTAAAATCACATGATCCAGTTTTCCAAGTGATTTCTCGCTGGATTGTCTTAATGAGATTAAGGTGGAAACTATGAAAAATTCATTTTTAATTTCTTCAGATTTTAAGAGAGGTTTAACATTAGGTTTGATTATACCAGTTAAAGTCCGACCATATGCATTGATTACACCGGCATATCGAATATGGCCCGATAATTTTAGAATACTTTGACATTGTTTCTTGTAAGATATCACTGCATCTTGCCATTTATCAGCAGGAGTTTTTTTCATATCAAAAATTAATCTAGGAATCTAATAAGGATTATCAATAATTTAAAATTAAATTTCTATGGGTTGTGTCTATCGGAAGGTCTACTTTGTAATTTTTTTCTCAATTCTAAATTCTCTTTAACTAATTTATCATTTTGAGTTTTCAATATCTGAACAGAATTTTTACTAGTAAATAGCGGATGTCCTGGCGGAACTACGGGAGAGTCTTTAGATAGTAATCCTGAAGCATAATCTTGGTACATTCTTTGAAATCCTTGAAGTTTTTGATTCATGGTTTCGTTATGTTGTGCTAGTTGTGGCTTCATCTGATTGTGATTTACTGGCGATAGAGGATGAGTCAATCCAGGAGGCAATCTTGGAAATTGAAATGCCATGTGAGGAATATTTGGATTTAATCCATAAAGGTCTTGTAAGTGTCTCATTACCATGTCATCCATAATATCTGTCTAAATTTGGCATATTTGTGGCTTACTTTAGGCATTTGATATACTCTTTAGTCTAATAATAGTAATTTTTGCTCAATTTCAGTTGATCGTAGATCATTATAGATTACTAATTTTGATCAAAATTAGTCATGATGGCATTAAAAAGATCGTGTTTGCGATGTAAAAAAAATATCAAAGACGAAGAGTTACACAAAATTGTAATGTATGTAGTTCAAGAAAAATTTACAGAGCACCATTATGAGCATGTTGAATGCCCAGAAAAATTTACAGTTTAATTGAATTTATAAAAATAAAATACTATCCCTTAAATCCCAATACTTCATAAATCTCGCCAGTTGATCTAGAACGATAATTCCATTCATCATTTTTCCAAATTATTTTTTCAAAATCATCTTGCAGTGTTGGATGCAGACGCTCACATACATCACTGCCAATTAAAATTTGATTTGCTTTTGCCATGTTTTGAATTTTTGCGGCAATATTCATTGCAGGTCCCATTAAATCCACATGGGAATTAACTTCGTCTGCACCGTATCGGACAACAATATTTTGACCAAAATCAACTCCAATTTTTACCATCAAGTCAGGATAGTCATATTGGTTCAGTATGGGGTTAATTCCTTTTTGAATAACTGTGTTCATAGATTTTGCGCAGTTAACTGCATTATCAGCTATGAGTAACGAATTGTTATCTGCAACAAAATAACCAATAACTGCATCCCCAACAAATTTTAAAACATATCCGTTATGACTTCTAATTACTGCAGCCATTTCTTGTGCAAAAGAACTAATGATAATTGCAATTTTTTCTGCAGGCATTTCTAAAGCCATAGTAGTTGAACCCACCAAATCCACATACAAAACAACCATATCTAATTTAGAAAACACATGTTTTCGAAGAAAATCCTCAGATTCATCTACCACTCCGCTGTACTCATACCCTTTTTTCAAAGCACCCCAAACTCGTTTTTGAGTTTCTACAATCATGGTTTCAGAATCTAATGTTTTTTCGGCATGTCTACTAAGTAACATGTCAACTACAGTGTTGCCTTTTTTGGTATTTTCTTTCTCAGTCATTTTTAGTCATTTATTCCAGTGGAAAATCAATTTTGCAGAGGGTACATTTACCTCTATTGCCTCTATAACTAGGGTCATAGTATTCAACAATCGCATTGTTACAATTATCACACAGTAATGTTGATTTATCCATGCCTAGAAATAAGAATTAATCTATTTAGATATTATTGAGTATTGGAAGAATATGCCAGAACAATAGAAATTCATACAAATAATGATAATGAAGGTTTAAGGAGAGCAAAATTAGGAAAATTTTTGTGCGACTAGGTTTAAGATCACCAGATGAATTCATCCAGATACTAAATAAAAAAAATGAATTGATACAAAATGAATTTTTAAAAAAAATTCTAGAGCTAACAAAAATGGTAGATGTGAAGGTTATGATGGGTGACTCTACAATTACAGAACAAAAAACATTTGATCCAAAACAGATTACAAATTATCTTGAAAAACTAATCCAAAAATTAACTAATTGGTCACTTCAAGATGTATCAGTTACCAACAATGAAGATCTTAGAAGAATATTTACAAAATTTGAAGTCAATGAGGGAAATTATTTAATATCAGGACACATATCATTACAATTCCACGTATTGCTATTCTACAAACCACTTCAAAGAGTGATTGACTGTCAAAAAGAATTAGCAGAAATTGTTGATAAAACAAAAAACAAAGAAACAGAGCTATCAGATAACAGTGATCAATTTGTATTGAATAAATTAAAAGAAATGGGATACAAAGATTTTGATCATCAAAAACTATTTGAAGTCTTTTATGAAGACGAAGAATTTAGCAAAAAAGTATACGAAGAAATCGAGAAAGATTCTGGAGAAGAATTTAAAAGATTATCACAAAAAAAGGACGAACTGTTTAAGGAATTAGATTCCTTGTTGATTGAAACGTATCAAACAAGTTCTGTACTTATTGATGATACAAGATTAGTTGGGGGTGAGGAAGGCGCTCTATGTACGCTAGACATAGAATTTATCAAAAATAGTAATCGTGAAGGCCTATTTGATCCAAGAAAAATGTCAAATGTAGCAAAAGAGAATATTGTAAAAAAATTAGAAGAATTAGAAATAGCAATTAAAGAATAAAATATTATTTTAATTTTAAAACTACGCATAAAAATTGAATAAAAGAGGATAATCCATCGATGAACTCAAATACACCAAATAAGTAGCAACATCTCCAATGAATCCAACATATGATGAAATACTAAAAGCAAATGAATTACGGGGAAATGTAATTAGAAAAACACCTTTAATCCACTCACCCACATTTAGTGATTTAACAAATTCAGAAATTTACCTAAAAGAAGAATTTAGACAAAAAACAGGATCATTCAAAATTCGAGGAGCATATTATAAAATAAAATCATTGTCTGAAGAAGAAAAAAAACCAGGAGTGGTAGCTGCATCTGCAGGAAATCATGCACAAGGAGTTGCGTTAGCATCGTCATTAGAAAAAATTCCATGTACCATCGTAATGCCAAAAAATGCATCACCTGCAAAGGTAGCAGCAACAAGAGGATATGGCGCCAAGGTGATACTAGAAGGAATGAATTATGATGAATCATATTCAAAAGCAAAAGAAATTGCAAAAGAGACAGGCGCTACAATAGTACAAGCTTTTGATGACCCTCAAATCATAGCAGCACAAGGAGTAATAGGATTAGAAATATTGGAAGACCTTCCAGATGTTGAAGAAGTTTATCTACCAATAGGTGGTGGCGGTTTAGCTGCAGGAACTGCAATAGCCATAAAAGAAAAAAATCCAAATGTCAAAGTAATAGGTGTTCAATCAAAGTCATTTCCTTCAATGTATGAATCAGTTAAACAAAACGAAAGGAGATCAACTGGAGGGGATAGAACGATAGCAGATGGCATTTCGGTAAAAATGCCAGGAGAAATAACTTTTGAAATAATTAAAAATCTAATAGATGAAATTGTATTAGTTGACGATGATGAAATTACTAAAGCAATGTTTCTATTAATGGAAAGAATGAAATTTGTGGTTGAGCCTGCAGGCGCAGTAGGGTTAGCATACTTAATTTCAAAAAAACCATCACCTGGGAAAAAAGTGGTAGCAGTTTTAGCAGGAGGTAATGTTGACATGTATCTTTTAGGTCAAATTGTAGATAAAGGACTGGCAGCAATGAGCAGGTTACTAAAATTATCAGTTTTACTGCCTGATAGACCAGGAGCATTTAAAGAAATTGTAGATATAATCACTTTAGCTAATGCAAACATTGTAGAAGTTGTACATGACAGATTAAGTTCAGATGTAAATGCAGGTTCAGCATCAGTTACACTAAATCTAGAAACGCAAGGAAAAGAACAGGCAGAATCTCTGATAAAATCTCTACAGGAGAAAAATGTTCAATTCAAATTATTAACATAGAATTATTTGAATTTATTTTTTGTAAATTTTGTGAGTCCTTGTTTCTTTAATTGTTCAGATTCTTTCAGTACTGAATTGTGTTGATCAGATTTATGTTTCTTTAATTGTTTTTTTAATTCAGAGAACTCATTTGCAAGAATTTTAACAGCATATATTCCAGCATTTCCTGCTTTGTTTACGCCAACAGATACAACAGGTGAACCAGATGGCATTTCCGTGATTGACAGTAATGAGTCCAACCCACCAAAAGCAGAAAATTTTGCTGCGTCAGTTTTTTTTGGATGTTTATCATTATAGACTAAAATCGGAACACCAATTACAGGAATTGTCGTATGAGATGCAATCATTCCAGGTAAATGAGCTGCCCCGCCTGCTCCGGCAATAATAATTTTAAAACCCATTTTTTCAGCATGTTCAGCATACTCAGATAATCTTGAAGGAGTTCTGTGTGCAGATACTATTTGATCCTCATGTTTAATTTTAAATTCATCAAATATTTCAGCAGCCCCTTTCATTATCCTACTATCAGAACTAGATCCCATAATAATGCCAACTAGAGGCTTTTTTGAATATGTCATCACAATAGAAAAAGATTAAGAATAATTAACAATTTCGATTTAACTAAATAATACGAAAATAATCCTAAGTAATGCCACTTTTTTGTAAGCAATGTACAGGTAGGAGATTACCTAAAACAGCGATGCCAGAAAATAGAACTCTGTGGCTATGTGAAAACTGTAAAAATTTTGTAGATTTAGAGGATTTCATAGTACGAGAAGCAAAAGAGGACGAATACAATTCATCACAGGAAGATTATAAAAAATGGGTCAAGTCAATTCCAGCTACAGAAGGAACTAAAGATTCATTTCGATACTAAAAAATTAAAAATTAAATTCAATTCCTAAAACTAGTATTTGAACAAGGAATACAACACCCAACACTACAGATCCTAAAAGAATTTTAAGAATTTTGGACATTTTACATTAGATATTTTTAGTGCTTTTTAATGAATTCATCTATTGGCAAAAATTTTGGGAATCATAGGAGGAGGACAGCTGGGAATGATGTTGACAGAAGCAGCCAAAACAATGCCTGAATACATTTCCAAAGTGATAGTTTTAGATCCAAATCAAAATTGCTCAGCATCATTAGTTGGAGCAGAGCAAATAATTGCTGATTTTAAAGATAGAGACGCAATTATAGAATTATCAAAAAAAGCAGACATAATCACATATGAAATCGAATCCGGAGATAGCGACGTATTAAAATCAGTTGAAGGTAATTCGCAAGTAAGCCCATCCCCTGAAACATTAAAAATAATTCAAGATAAATTATTGCAAAAACAATTCTTGTCAGATAACAACATTCCAGTGCCAGAATTTATTAAAATTAATGGTTTTAACGATTTGAAAAATGGGTTAGAAAAATTTGGTTTTCCAGCACTACTAAAAGCACGAAGAGACGCATATGATGGAAAAGGAAATTACAAAATTGATTCTGAAAAAGATGTTCAAAAAGCATTTGATTATTTTAAAGGAAAACCACTACTATTGGAAAAATTTATTCCATTTGAAATGGAGGTGTCAGTAATAGCTGCAAGAAATACAATGGGACAAATTAAGTCATATCCACTTGTTGAAAACATGCATGAAAAAAATATTTTGCGACAAACAATAGCTCCTGCACGAGTCTCAAAACAAATTATAGACGAAGCAGATCAAATTGCAGAAAAAACAATGTCTGTTCTAAAGGGTGCAGGGATTTTTGGAATTGAAATGTTTGTAACAAAAGAAGGCCATATCCTAATTAATGAAATTGCTCCAAGAGTGCATAATTCAGGCCATCACACCATGCAATCAGGAAAAACGTCTCAATTTGAACAACATTTACGAGCAATTTTGGGATTAGAATTAGAAAATACAGAACTAATCCACAATACCATAATGTACAATATTTTAGGAAATCCAGATTTTGAAGGGGAGTATAAAAAAATTGAACTTACAGAAAAAAACATATTTTTAAAAATGTATCAAAAGAAAATTTCAAAACCACTAAGAAAATTAGGCCATCTGAACATAGTTGGAACAGATAATCAAACAATTGATGTATTGTTAAATGAATTATCTCAGATTAAAGATAAAGTAGAAATCAAATCCATATGATTGGTTTTTATGTTGTGAGTAGTGAATTCTTGTATGGCATTAAAAGCAGCGATGGTACTAGCAGGAATATCCATTGTATTATTGGTGCTATATGGCGCAGATGTTGCAGTTTCAATGAGTAATTCAGACAATGAAGGATTCTTACCATTAGACGACATGCAACGAGGCATGGGACTTGGCGGTCCAGCAATACTTTTACCGATTGTAGCATTTTTCATTGCACTTAAAGAAAAATCAAAAGGACTAGGAGGCTTAATCATAGTTTCAGGAATTTTAATCATGATTGGGGGTTTAGCAATGGTTGGAACACCTGCTCCAGAAGGGGTAGAAAGAAATCCCATAATGTTATTTGCACCAGCAATAATTCAACTTGCACTGGGTGCAATTAAAATAGTAAAGTCCTAAGAGGATTATACAGATGGCAATTTGTGCAAAATGCAGCAACGATGTAAAAAAAGTATATGATTGTGATCACACAAAATTTGAAGATTATTGTGTAGAATGCTATACAGAATTACATTATTACATAACAGAGAATAATTCTAACGAAGATGTTAACTGCTAGAGAAGTTGCAATTTACGCATTAGGCAAAACTGAAGGAGTAAATTCACTTGCAGAGACTCTAGGAAAGGGAATGGACGATGAAAAATATATCGAAGCATGGAATAAAACAATAAAGCTGCTAGGGAGCGAAACCCCGTTAGAGGAACTTGAAACAATCTATAATGAATTTGCAAAGAAAATGGAAGAAATTGTAACCAAAACAGAAACTATTGAAAAAAAGAAAGAATGAGAAAATTTTGATATAGTCGACAAATATTGGATTAGTGATTGAAAGCAATTATTCTAGCAGGAGGTAGAGGTAAAAGACTAAGACCCATTACAGATTATGTCCCAAAACCACTAATCCCAATTAATAACATGCCAATAATCGAATGGCAAATTAAATATTTAAAAAAACACGGCATTTCAGAAGTAATAATCTGTTCAGGGTATAAATCGGAAATGATTGAAAATTATTTGGCAAATAAAAAATTAGGGGTCAAAATAATCTTTTCAATAGAAAGTAAACCTCTTGGAACAGGTGGTGCTATCAAAAAAGCAGCTAAAAAAATAAAAGACAACTCCTTCATCGTAATTAATGGGGACATAATAACAAACATAGATTTAAAAAAATTAATTGGAAAAGAAAATTCAATAGCATCAATTCAATTACGAACAAAATTTGGCATTTTGCAAACAGAAGAAAATAAAATAATAAAATTTGATGAGAAAAAGGAAATAATAGATTTATGGATGAATGCAGGGATTTATCATCTTAAAAAAGAAACCATAAAAGAATTGCCAGATGCAGGGGATGTTGAAAAAACATTATTTCCAGATTATGCAAAAAAAGAAAAATTGTCTACAGTAAAATTTAGAAATGTAAAATGGCATTCGATAGACTCCTACAAGGATATTGAAGAATGTTCGTTAGCAATAGAGAAAATAATAAAATAAAATTATGAATTTTATGCACCTGTTCGGTGTAACGTAACCATCATGTATGCTACTTCCTCAACAAATGATTCATCACTACTAGTAGAAGCATATTTTGTTGCATTATGCCAAAATATGCTATTTTTTGTTGATTTTTCAACCATGCTTTGTTGTGTCAATATCATTAATGGATAAATTATATCATAATGAACAACCTCAATCAAAATTAACCTAAGACTAAAACAGATACACTAGAATATCCATTAATCGTACAATTTTCATGCGTATTGCATGTAGTTTAGGCTCATTACTCTCAGTCAAACAGGTTCTCCAATGTACAGAGATGTTATCTGAAACAAAAATTGATTCAGTTTGGATTCCTGAAACATGGGGAATGGAGAATTTCTCAATGCTTGGGGCAGTATCAAATAAGACTAAAAATCAAAAAATAGGCTCATCGATTATCAATATCTATTCTAGAAGCCCTTCAACGATTTCAATGGGGGCTGCAACTATAGATACCCTATCAGATGGACGATTAATTCTAGGATTAGGTACTAGCAGTGTGCCAATAGTTGAAGATTTTCATGGAGGGGTATTTGAAAACCCAGTTCAAAGAATGAGAGAATATGTAGAAATAATTCGACTATCTTTAACAAAAAAACAAATTAATTATTCAGGCAAAATTTTTAATCTAAAAAATTTCACGCTACTGGTAGAACCAAACAGAGAAAGGATTCCAATTTACTTGGCAGCAATCAATCAAAAAATGGTAAATTTGACCTGGGAGATTGCTGATGGAGTAATATTCTATCTAAGGCCAATAGAGGAAATGGAAAAAACAATATCAAAAATGCAATCACAAAAAAAAATTGATGTGTCATGTCAAATAATTACATGTGTATCAGAAGATTCAGAAGAGGCAGTAAAACGAGCAAAAAAAACAATTGCGTTCTACATATCCGTAGGAAAAATATACAGGGAATTTTTGAAAAAAAATGGATTTGAAACTGATACGAGTAATATTTTTGAAGAATTTAAAAAATCAGGATTTAAATCAAATCATGAACTTGTGACAGATCATATGTTAAAATCACTATGCATAGCAGGAACACCAGATGAGTCTAAATTACAATTACAGAAATTTAGAGATGCAGGAATTGATCTACCGATAATTCAGTTTAATCCAATAGGTGATGCAATAGAATCATTTTCATTATTGAAAAAAACATTTTTTGGTGAATAGCTATGTCTGAAGTTGGAATTATAGCATACGGGGCAAGTCCATTTACAAAAGAAGATCATAAAATAGAATCTATGCTGCATAAATCTACAAATGATCTTTTCAAAAAAAATCCAGACATAAATAAAAATGAAATTGATGCAGTGTTAGTTTCCACAAATAATAATTCAAAATACTTGTCACCAGTATTATCTGAAATGGCTGGAATTAAGCCAAAAATTGCACATTCTATTGAAAGTTTGTGTAATTCAGGCACAAATTCCATAGTTTCAGCATTTTCTTACATATCGTCAGGGCTTGCGGATATGGTTCTAGTTACGGGTGCTGAAAGATATGATAGTCCAGGCCAAATATTAGAATGGGATAATTCTAGAGGGGAATTCAAACATCCAATATTTTGGGCATCAATTTTTTCAAAATCATACAAACGAGAATACGGGATTTCAGATGAACAATTGGCAATAGTTTCAGTTAAAAATCACAAACAGGCAAAAGAAAACCCAAACGCATTATCAAAAAAAACATACACCGTAGAAGACGTCATGAATTCTAAAAAATTAACAGATGATCTAAGATTATTAAATTGTTCAAGACCATGTACAGGAAGTGCATCCATTCTATTAGCATCAAAAGAAGTTGCTGAAAAATATACAGATATGCCAATATGGATTACAGGAATAGGGCAAAAAACAACATCAGCAGGGTTTACAAAAAATACATCGTTGACGTCAATGGAGTCCACTGCAATTGCAGGACAATCAGCATTAAAAATGTCAAACAGGAATATTTCAGAAATTGATGTTGCAGAAGTGCATGATGCATTTTCAGTTTGTGAACCTATGATATTGGAATCTTTAGGATTTACAAATCCAGGAGAAGGAGTAAACATGGCTCAAAAACTACATGAAGAAAACAATTTCATGGTTAATCCACGTGGAGGGTTAATCGGATCTGGACATCCACTGGGTGCAACAGGCATTTCACAAACTATAGAAATCGTACAACAGTTACAAAAAACTGCAGAAAATCGTCAAACAAATAATCCGAAAACAGGGTTAGTGCACAACATGTCTGCTGCTGCAACGTCATCAACAGTATTGGTATTAGAGAAATGAGTTTTGAAAATGAATTAGAGAAAGGACAGTTTTATCTTCCCGAATGTATTTCGTGTAAAAAATGGGTTTGGCCTCCATCAGAATTTTGTGACAGGTGTAATGGAAAAACGTCCTTAAAAAAAGAAGAATTTGAGGGTAAAATTATCGAATTTTCAAAACAAAATGACAATTATTTTTGTATTGTAGAGTTCTATGATTCGATTAGAATAATAGCCAATATGACAACATGTCCAAAAAAAGACCAAATAGTAAAAATTTTAAAATGCGGAATAAATGACGGGGGTTATTTTTTTCACATTATTTGAATTTTGTAAAAATATAGGGAGTTTCAACCAATTGATCAAAAGTCCATACTGTTGGTAATGAAACAGTATCAATAACATCCAGTTTATGTGTTTCAATTAAAGAACTCCAACCACCGTCAGAAAGATTTCCAGATAATTGTCGTTTAGTATTAGTTCCTGCAAATATCATTCCAGTATTTTTTTTCAAATTAATTTTATTATGGATTTTTTCAATAATGCTTGTTGCTAAAAATTCTCCACCCATTTGAGGTAGACCACCAATAAAGAACGCAGGATTTTTTAAATTTAATATTGAATAATCAAACTCTAATGCATCTTCACATTTAGGATTAAAATTTTGATTTGTTTGTGTAGAGATGGTGTTTTGTAATTCCACTAGACTGTCATCGATTTCTATACTGTATGAAGTAAAACCTAAAATTTTGCCACAAAATGCAATTCTCCCGTCACCAGAACCAATATCTACAAGTTCTGAAAAATTCATTTTTTTTGCAATTAGTGCCATCACATATGCAGACATAATCCAAGTTGGGTAAAATGGCTGACAACTAGAACCATGTTTGATACTGTTTAGCCAGTAATCATTAATGTCGCCCTCATACACCATGCAAGGTATTCCCAAAATATCTTCTTCAAAAGAATTAAAGTAGATAGGATTTTTTTCTGCAAAATTATGTAATTGTTTTAAATGATTTTTGTCAATTGGGAAATCATCAGAAATCTGAGAAGGGATTACCTCTTGGATATGTGCACTTCCCGAGTAATTCTTGGCAAAATCTCGTTTAATTTTAATTAAATTTTGAACCACCGTATCGAACATTAAATTTCTAAAATATAGGGGTATGATAAACTGATTGAAGTTAATTTTGATTTTTAGATGAAATTTGAGAAATTTCTTGTTGTATTTTATTTAAATTATCTAGAGTGTTTTTTTCAATTTCTTTAAATTGTTTGATTTCATCATCAGTAGGATCCATCATTAATTGGAAACTGACCTGTTTGAGAATATTAAGATAAGAATCACGTGTTTCAAATAATTTTTCAATATTAAATTCAGACATCAATAATAATCAATTTTTTTAAGTATATAGATATTAGAAATTATTAAAAAGGAATAAAATAATCTTCATTAAAAATAGATAATTTCTAATAAAAAGAATAACATGTTTTAAGTTATAATGTAATTACCTAGTTTACTATATCTGATAATGGTTAAAAAAGAGATATGGAATCAAAATCATCATCAATAGTTATCATGAAACAAAAATTAACAAAGGGAAATCATACTAATCATCAAAAAGCTGCAAAAACACGTAGGCAAAGAGGGTATCAGTGGGAAGACACCATTGTGAAAAGATTTAGAAAAACAGAAAATTGGAAAGCATTTAGACTTGGATCACCTAGTATTGCATTACCCGATGTGTTAGCAGTAAATACAGAGGAGAGTACAATATTTACAATTGAAGCAAAATCAGGAACCAGCACATCGCTTCCAGTCCCAGCAGATCAAATAGAACGATGTCTGGATTGGATTAAAACATTTGATATTTATCAAAACAAAAAAGTGTTACTTGCATTCAAATTTCTTTCAAAAAAGCGTATCGATGTAGGAGTATACAAAAATAGAGAATTAAGAGAATTTTTTAAAATTTGGGATGAATCCTTAGAAATTACTGACTGTGTATGCACTTACGATGGAAAGATTTTTGCAAAAAATATTAGTTCAAAAAAAGAATTATTTTTAAAAGAATGTAAAATGCCATTTAAGACAAAACAAAGAACTAGTGCCTAAGACTACATTATTTTCAAATCATTATTAAGGCTAGAATGATGCATAATGACATGGTAGAAGATAATTCAAAAGACGACCAAATGGAATCGATTACAGAATCGTTGTTAGAAACAGTGTCTGATGCAGAAGTTGATTCTAGAGTAAGTTTTGAAGAATTTACAGACGAAAGGGCACTGATCAGCCATGATGCATTTGGGAAAAAACAAATGAAAATTAAAGTTTTAGAAGTATCTGATGAAAACCCAGTTCTACAATGGAAGTTTGGAGATAGAGTAAAAATTACTAAAATCCTGGTAACCATTAAACATCTTACAACACAAGAAGTCGAAGAGGCCGAATTTGATATTGAAGAAATAGAGCGAGAAATGCAAGAAAAAAGACATTTCTCATCTACAAATAGGTGGGTACCTGCAGGAGACATAAAAAATGGCTATGTTGTAGGTGCAATGCATACAAGATTGATCAGTGACGCAGCAGCATTAGATCACATTATGTTTTAATCTTAAATTTAGGATATCATAATAAATTCTTCAAAAACATTATAAACCACAATTTTTGAAAATGATTATGAGTGCAAAAGAATTTGATGTCAATGGGACAGATTATTCCATTACAATAACAGAGCAAGTTATTGGTCACATCAATAATTTAAAAAATCTCTACAATGCAGCATATGAAGATCCAGAAAGTTTTGAAGATGTGAGTGCAGAAATTTCAAGTACCATTACAGAGATTGCAAGCACGGTAGAGCCAGATGTTGAAGATAGTGATTTGGATGGATTAATTCAAGAGATAATGAAAACAGTGGATAAAAAAGCCGCAGAGATCGAAAAAGAGTTATCAGTTAAAGAAAAGCCTGCAAAAAAATCAAAATCAAAAAAATAGAATCAGATCGGGATCAAACTTAGAGAAACTTAAGAGATAAATGCAATGTAAATAACAGTACTAGGGATATGACTAAAAGTTGTGAGTGTGGAATATGTGATCACTATAGTGAGTCAGAATGTATTGAAAAAGAATGTAAATGCTGTTTAAATTTTCATGAAAGATCAGGTCCCAAATCTAAATAGTAATTATTTTAATTGCAGATTTTATTTGTAACAATTACATTTTTTTGAAAAGTGTCTAGAACATCCAATTAACCTATGATCAAGACACCCACACAAAATGCATTTTTTTTTATCAGTCATAAGTTACTCATTAATTCCCTTGTATCATCCATCATGTGTTTGTCTTTTAGTGCTTCCAATATTTTTAATCTCATATTTTTAACGCGCGACATATCATTAGAGTATAACCCAGCCATGGTTTTAATTTCTGTTTCAAAAGAGTAGTTTTCCAGATATCGAGAAAATTTTATTTTCAGTGTTTCAAAATCAGACACAGGGATTTTATCAACATCGATTTTATTTGAAACGACCCTTATGAAGCCATTAATTTTTAACATTTCTTTTTCAATTTTAGAAAGATCTCCAGGCTTATCTTCAATTTCGTTAAGAAACTGATAAGAATCAAGAATATGATTTAAAATATTTTTTAAATGTTCAACATAGGTGACCATGACCCCATTAGAAATAACAGGCATCTAAAGTTTAGGAAATTAGCTCGAATTGTGTAAAAATTTACCATTTGTTTTAAATTATGATCAAATATCTACAATTACAAATGCAAGGCGACGCGTATCTCAAGTGTGTTAATCCAAAATGCGGATTAGAATATCCAATAATGAGCACTAATGTACAGTGTGAAAAGGGCCATGTACTAGATGTAATATATAAAAATAAACCATCACCGGACCTTAAAGAAACATTTTATCAAAGAAGGGATTCCAAGGGAAATATTTTTAATGAAAGTGGTGTTTGGCGGTTTCGAGATTTACTAAATTTTTGTCAAATAAATACAGAAGATAATGATGAATGTTCAAAATATCTGGTTTCTTTGGATGGTGCAGAAGGAAGACAGTCAAAACCATACCAAATGTCAAAAGCAGCAGAATTCCTAGGCATTAACAAAGAAGGATTATGGTTGCAGCCAGAAGGATACAATCCAAGTGGGTCTTTCAAAGATAACGGCATGGTAACAGCTGTTACCCATGCTAAGATGGTTGGTGCTAAAAAAATTGTATGTGCGTCAACTGGAAACACATCAGCATCAGCTGGAATGTTTGCAGCAAATGAAGGAATAAAATGTGACGTGTATATTCCTGCAGGACAAATTGCACCAGGAAAACTTAGCCAAGCATATCAATTTGGAGCTCAAATCAGACAAGTCGAAGGGAATTTTGATGATGCGTTAAAACAATCATTAGATGACGCAAAAAACTATGATGGGTATACAGTAAATTCTGTAAATCCATTTAGAATAGAAGGTCAAAAAACAATTCCGTTTAGAGCATTAGAATATTTGAATTGGGAATCTCCAGATTGGATAATATATCCAGGTGGCGCATTAGGCAATACATCAAGTTGTGGAAAAGCATTAATGGAATTATACCAGTGGGGATGGATTAAAAAAATTCCAAGAATTGCAGTGATTAATTCAGATGGAGCAAGTACATTATCAGATTTGTATAATGGTAAATTTGAGGATGAGGAATTAAGATGGAATAAAGGAAATCCAAATACAGAATTAATTTCCAGATACTATAATCATTTAGATAAAGAAGGGTTAAGACCTAAAACAAAAGCAACAGCAATTCAAATTGGAAGACCTGCAAATATCATAAAAGGATTACGAGCATTAGAATTTACTAATGGCGTTGTAACAACTGTATCAGATTCTGAGATGTTAGATGGAATGTCAGTTGTAGGTCTAAACGGATTTGATTGCGAAATGGCATCAGGTGCATCAGTTGCAGGAATTAAAAAATTGATGAGTGAAGGAATAATCAAGAAAGATGACGTAGTTGTAGGAATTCTAACAGGAAGGCAGAAGGATGCAATGATCCCAGTGGATTATCACAGTAATCCTAAAAACACATTTGCAAACCCCCCAAAAAAATAGGCTCAAACAAGCAAAATAATTCCAAAACAGGGATGGTTTAAATTCATGAATGAATGATTGTACATAACCAAAAGATGGTGCAAAAAAACTAAATGAGCAATAGAACAAATTATAGAAAAAAATTGAGAGTTAAATCATGGTAGATTTATGGATTGAAATTACATCTCTAGCTATTCTTATCGGACTATCTGGATTTTTCAGCGGATTGGAAGTTGCCCTAGTTGGAATAAGAAAATCAAAAGTAGTTCAATTATTTAATGAAGGTAAGAAAGGATCCAAAGCGTTACACAAATTAAAAATGAATCCAAGTTGGATGATGTCCAGTGTCAATCTCGGAAACAACCTAGTTAACGTAGGAGCATCAGCACTTGCAACAACAGTTGCAATGAGATTATTTGGTAGTGACGGACTAGGTATTGCAGTTGGAATAATGACATTTTTAATTTTAGTGTTTGGGGAAATAACTCCAAAAACATACTGTAATGCCAACTCTACAAAAGTGGCATTAAGATGTGCTCCAATATTACTAGTATTCAGTTATGTATTTTATCCAGTTGTAAAATTCTTTGAAACTATTACTAATGGCGTTGTAAGAATAACTGGAAGCAGTCAGACACCGCCACCGATTACAGAAGACGAAATCAAGGGGGTGATTGATCAAGGGTTAGAAGAAAACGCATTAGAGAAAGAAGAGATGGAGTTAGTTCATGGTGCTCTAAAATTTGATGACACTGTAATTCGTTCAGTAATGACTCCCAGAACAAAGATGTTTGTATTAAATTCAAAGATGTTGCTCTTTGAGGCATTACCACAAATTAATCAAAGAGGTCATTCTAGAATTCCAATTTTTGGAGATACTAGCGATGACATTGTAGGTTTTATTCACCTTAGTGATGTTTTAAAAGAATTAGAGAAAGATAACAAAATGGTAAGTTTAGAACAAATTGCACGAAAAGCAGTATTTGTGTCACAAGAAAAAATGGTTAGTAGCATGTTAAAAGAAATGAAAGGAAGGAAAACACACATGGCAATTGTTGTGGATGAACACGGAGGTGTAGAAGGCTTGGTCACACTGGAAGATTTACTTGAAGAGATAGTAGGGGAGATTGAGGATGAAACAGATGTGACTAAACAAGTAACTTATGAAAGAATTGATCAAGATACGATAATTACAAACGGGGACATAGAAATTGACGTGATAAATGATCTTTTTAAAACAAATATTCCAGACGGCGATGATTATGCATCCTTGAACGGATTATTGCACGAAAAATTGCAAGACATACCTCAAGAAGGTGACAAAATAGAAACCAATGAACTAAGAATCATAGTGGAAAAAGTTTCAAAAAATATTGCTAAAAGAATTAGAATTGAAAAAATTAAATATTAATCGTCTTTTTTAGGTGTTTTCTTCCAGACTTGTATTTGACCGCCATAAACTTCATCATCATATACAAATGCTGAAATTTGCGCATAGAAGCCTTCACGACCACTTTTGAATACTTTTGGAGGTAACGGAATCTCTACTTCTTTTCCATCAGGCATTTTAAGAGTTGCAATTGCAATTTTAGATTTTTTAGGTTCTTCTTCACTCATGCTTGCTTCAAGATTTTGCCCACTTTTATCTATTTTTGCTTCTTCGTTTGTTGGCTCCTTTTTTTGAAAATTATCTTTAACGGGTTCAGGTATTAATTTGCTAGAAGTGTTATCAATGTCGTTAATTTTATTTTGAGTGTCGTTCATTAGTTTCTTAAAATAATCTTTGGATTCTTTTTCACTCATATTTTGAGAATCACGCTTTACTAATTAAATAATTGTAATTAAATAATAATTTTATTCATTTTGCTTGCAAAAATGTTCTTGTAATTTTTGTTTTTTCTCATTCATATTAAAAATGGATTCAGTATGAGAAAATGCGTCATTGTATGATTTTCCAAATAGCATTGCTTGCATCAACATGTGATTTTCAGGAATTACAATTCCAGTTTGATCATCAGAATACATCATTTGGACAGTATCACCAATAGATACAGTCATGTTTGCATGGATGTGTATCATGTTTGTATCAGTAAAATTAAAACCCATATTTTGAGCAAAATCTCTGACATCTTTAGTTCCCTTTGCAGTCCATAAAGTTGCAACGCCAAACTCATTTTCAAAAATACGGTGAATTTCAGAAGGCTTTGGCGCTGTTTCTTTAAATCTTATATCCATAATGTGCAAGTGCATTTGTCGGCTAGGAACCTTTAGTGCACGAACGTAAAGAGGTGCATCCTTTCCAAAATACAATTTAACGTCATCTCCATGATGAGGTTTTTCGGTCATCTCAATGGTGTCTGAAACAGTTTTTTCAGTTTGTTCAATATCAGCCCAACGTCTAACTAAAGTTACATCAAATCTAATAATTTTATCACCAAATGCATCTCGGAGCGGTTCTAAAATTCTTCCCATCCCGGTAACATTACAACTTCCCTGCATGACATGGGATTTACCTAATGCCTGATCATAGTTTGCCCTCGAATTAAAAAGTAAATCAGAAACGGCTTGATCACCCATTGTTGATTCACCGCCTTGATAAATCACGGGAATGTTTTTTGATTCATAAATATTTTTTTTATTTTGATAACCATGTCCGCCGGGGGATGCATCAATTACCAAATCACATTCATTTAATGCAGAATCAATAGTTCCAGAAACATCATAATTTTTAAAATTTTCTAATTTATTTTCAGGGACATAGACATTCAATCCGCTAGATATCGCCTCAGCTACTTTATCATCTGGAGAATACTTGCCAATTCCAATAACAGTGATTTCGGGATCGTCTTTTAGAAATGAAACTATTCTACTACCTATGGAACCGTATCCATTGACAAAGACTTTTTTCATAATATCTCTAAGATTATCTCACTTATTTACTAATTTATTTAAAATAATAAAAAATGATAACGATACTCAAGAATAGGACAAAAGACTAAATGTACTTAGAGAAAATATTTAGTAATGATACATGCACCATCGCTTGCAATAGGTGCCATAATCGCATCAATTACAATTACAGTGGTGATGTTCGGGTTAAACAGCATAACAGATGAAATAGGGTTGTCCATGGAGCCTACACCAAAAATTCAAGGTGCGGAACCTGCAAAAATTACGATGGATACGTTTGTATCAAATGGCTCTCCAGTATTAGGGGATTCTAACGCTCCAATAACACTAGTGGAGTTTGGGGATTATCAATGTCATTATTGTCACGTATTTTTTGATTCAATTGAGGGAGACATTATAAAAAATTATGTTGAAACAGGAAAAGTAAAAATTATTTTTAAAGATTATAACATAATTGGAGAAGATTCAGTTAAGGCATCACAGGGAGCACATTGTGCAAATGATCAAGGACTGTTCTGGGAATACCACGACATATTGTATTCAAATTGGACAGGTGAGAATAACGGATGGGCATCTTCTGAAAATTTAACAATTTTTGCACGACAAATTGGTTTGAATATGGATCAATGGTCTGAATGTATGGTAGAAGGATCACATGCACAAACAATTCTTAGCAGTAACGAGGATGCCAGAGCACTGGAATTAACAGGCACGCCAGCATTTTTTGTAATTAATTCAGAAGGGCAAGTGTCAAAATTGTTTGGGGCTCAACCATTTGAAGTGTTTAAAAAAATGTTTGATGCTGAATTAAAAAAATAACAATAAATGAATTGCTAGGCGACAAAAAAGAAAAAAATCATGCCTAGTTAACTTAAATTTACAACAAATACTTAATTACTGTTTTTTTTAACGAAGCTCATGACCGCAGGCATAGATGATATTGCAATATACATTCCAAGATTGTACATTGATGCAGCAGATTTTGCAGAAGCTAGAGGTCTTGATCCAGTAAAATTACAAAAAGGTCTAGGAGTATCTCAAATGGCAATAGTGGATGCAAATCAAGATCCGGCATGTCTTGCAGCCAATGCATGTTTACGAGTTATGGAAAAAAATAATTTGTCTCCGGACGACATAGGAAGACTATACATTTCAACAGAATCAGCATTTGATGAGTCAAAAGCAATGAACTCATACGTCATTGGAATGCTAGAGCAAGTTTACGGTCAAGGATCATTTGAGCACTGTGGTGGAGTGGAAACAAAATTTGCATGTGTAAGCGGATCATATGCACTATACGATAACACTAATTGGATTAGAGCAGGAGAGGCAGAAGGAAAAAGTGCACTGGTGGTGGTGTCAGATATTGCAAAATACGACATGGGTTCAAGTGGTGAAATGACTCAGGGTGCAGGTGCAGTAGTAATGTTGCTTAATGACGAACCACGATTATTAGAATTTGATCCTAAAGTTACATCAACGTCAATCAAAGATGAATATGATTTTTACAGACCATTTGGAAAAGAAACTCCAATTGTACACGGCCAGTATTCTAATTTACTGTACATGATTCAAGTTAGAAAAGCACTAGAAGCTTACAAGAAAAAAGTAATTTCTTCAAACTTAATTAAAATGAAAGAGAATGAAACAATTCTAGACCATATGGATTACATCAACATGCACTTGCCATACAGTAACATGGGCAAAAAGGCATTAGCATATTTAGTTAGACACGAATGGCGTCAACTTCCAAGATGGAAAAATATCTTAGAGCAAATTGGAATGGAAGAACCAATACCAAAAGATCCTCGCGGTACTATTGAATCAGTCTTAGCTGATGAAGAGTTTATGGCAAAAGATCATGAATTTACAAAATTGTTTACAAAAACACAAGAATATCAGGATGTATTCGAATCAAAACTTTCAAGTTCACTCATTGCATCTACAATGATTGGTAATCTGTATACAGCGTCATTGTATCTAGGGTTTAGAAGTAGTTTAGAATTTGAATATCAAAAAGGCGTGGATTTAGAGGGAAAACGAATAGGATTTGGATCTTACGGTAGTGGGAGTAGTGCAATGGTGTTCAGCGGACTAGTGCAACCAGAATACGAAGAAATTGTAAAGAGTATGAATTTAGAAGCTGAAATTGGTCAAAGAAAAAGACTGACATGGAGTGAATACGAGGAACTGCATGAAAACAAATTAACCCCAGAACAGTCCAAGGTCCACACTAAAAAAGAATTTGTGTTAGTTGATGTAAAAACAGATGTGGAGAGCAGAGGCGAAAGAAGATACGTCTTTACAAGTTAATTTTTAAAATTAAATAAAATTCACAGAATTAATTTCATTCATTTTCAGCCATTTGTTTACGAAGTTTCTTTTCATTACCAATCCAAATGTCTACCATTTGGGCATGATATGCAATATCTTTAGTCAGTTTTACATCATCATGGTCTAATTGCTTCATTTTTTTTTCTAATTCAGTTTTAGTGGATCCATGAAATTGGATTTTGAATATAATTTCATCCAATTTTTGTTCTTGATATTTTTTAAGTTTATTTTTAACCTTATTTTTAAAAAAGTCCATTATAAAACAAGGTAAAATGAATCCACATAAAAATAATTAAACATTATGGAATAAATCTAAATTCAGACACAGACTCTAAAAAAGATCAAAAATAATTCAAACTAGATTATTATGGACTGGATTTATAGGAAAATATACAATGTCAGATGAGGTAAATCCAATCAAAGATCATCTGTTTGATTATATTAAAAAATCAAACAGTATTGAAAATTTAATTCATGAAAAAAAATTTGACGTCATCATTAATGAGATAATTGAGAATTGTTATGATAAAGTAATTTTAATGGATAAAAAAGAGAAGGCAGTTGGAATTTTAGCTACAGGCATACTGCATTATCTACTCACAAATGCCCTTCTAAACAGTCAAAGAAAAGTAGATTATCAAGGAATGGAACTAGACATTGTAATTCCAGATATCAAAACATTAGAAAAGGATGCCAAAATGACACTTTTAATTTTAATTCCAAAATCATCAGACAAGAAAATAATTGACGAAAAAATTTCTCAATTAAGAAAGATACAACCAACTAAAGAAAACATCTGGGCAGTATTATCAGATGACGTATCAATTGACTGTAAATCATTTGTCTTATCTAAAGAGAATAATTCCTTTTCAAAAATAATTTTTGAGATTGCACGGTTTTCAAATGTGGGCGGATCAAATAAATTTAAAATATTACGAATTTAATTTTTAAAAAAAATTATTTTAACAATGACTTCATGTCAATATTTTTCTTAAAAATTTTATACAATGACTCATCGCTCATGTCGTCAATGAACGGAATTGAGCCAAGAACCTTAACTCCAGTTAAAGCCTCCAAATCTTTTCTTAATTGATTGATTGGGCAACCGCCATCATCAAAATTATTAATAATAATTCCTTTAATTGGAATTTTATATTTTTCGCACATTTTTACGGTCATCAAAGTATGATTGACAGTTCCAACTTTACTTCTAGTTACAATTATTGTAGGAATTTTCATATCTTTTATTAAATTTGTAACATAGTAATCTTCGAGGATGGGAGTTAGAATACCACCCATGCCTTCAACAAGCAACATTTCATGCATGTTGCTTAATTTTTTAAAACCAGAGAGAATCAGTGGAATTTTTGGTTTGATTTTTAGTTTTTTCCAAGCGGTGTAAGGGGATGCAGGGATTGGAAAGAACTGCGGGTTAACTAAATTCTCAGGATCGTTTGTTTGTGCAGATTTAGTTAGAATTTCAACATCTTCAGACTTGTATCCTTTTTTTTGTACAACGCCTGCAGCAAAGGGCTTCATCACACCCACATCCACACCCATTTTTCTTAGCATGATTGCTAATCCTGCAGTAATGTATGTTTTACCAACATCCGTATCAGTACCTGTGATAAATAGAGATTTCAATAATGTAAGAAATATTGTTTGATAGATTAACTAATCGGTATGAATAATCTAATTGGGAATAGTTAGAAAAATAGTGACTCTATATAGCAAGGATTAATTTTAAAATATCAATATTTTTAGTAACTCAGCATCTCAAGCAGGTTATCAGACATATTATCCATTAAACTTGAATTGGTTTGTTTAATCCAAGAAATAATCTTTGATTTATTTTTAATTGAATATGTTTTAAATGGTGCATGATAGTGAATTTGGACAATATTATATTTGATCAAAACGGATAATGTTCTTGAGGCAGTAGGACGGGATTTTGATATTTTTTCTCCAATTTCAGATTGTGCTAAATCTTTAGAATGTAACAATAGTGATACAGTTGAACTAATTGCATTGTTTAGCATTAATTCGTAAAATTCAATTTTTTCTATTTCAAGTAGGGGGTTGTAAAATATTTTAAATTTACCTTTTTTATGGGTGATTTTTTTCTGATTTTCCAACTCATGGACGTATTTATTCACAGTTTCAGGCGAACATTCTACAATAGTTACTAATTTCATAAAAGTGATAGGTTCAGATAAAATAGATTTTAAAATAGATTCTTTACATTTAATCAAATTTTATGCCACATTCCAGAGTCTAAAAAAAGGTTATTTAAATAATTGTCAGGGTGTTACCGTATTTTTTTTAAAAATTAAATAACATAAAAACATCAAAAAAAATGAATCAAAGAACATCATGGATTGCAGTCATAGTTATTTTTCTTATCTCATCTACAGCAGTATTACTATACACAGAAAGTACGCAAAATTTTGCAATACATGTAATCGGCACATTTATCGCGTTCTTTTTATCAATTTTATCTTTTAAAGCGTATTTTAGTTATAAAATAATCAGGGTATTGTTTTCAGCAGTAGCATTTTTGATATTTGGAATAGTTCAAGGAATAGAATTAGTAAACGATATAGAATATCATGATAATCCAGTAGACGAGATCAGAGATTTTGCCATGATAATCGGATTAAGTTTATTTGCAATAGCTACAATTCCTAAAAAAGAAAAATAATTTTCAACAATATTCAGATTATCATGAAAAAAAAATACGGTATTAATAGAAAAAGTAGTTTAACCTACACATGTCTTTAGAGTTTCTAAATAAATTAAAAAAAGACAACAAGGAAATAAGACGAGAACAAAACAAAAGATACAGACAAAAAAACAGGGAAATTCTCAATTTAAAAAAACAGCGCACGTACTATAAAGAGAGTTTAGAAAAAAAACAAGAAAAAATACGAATAAATTAAAACAATATACACAATTCATGAGCAACTGAATTATTAAGTTCTCAAATCCAACAATATTAGTTGAAAAGTTCAGTATGGCATCCAAATACCCAGATGAGCGAATGGGGTTCATTTGACACCATAACTAAAGGCAAGGGAGTATGGCTAATAGACTCCAAAGGTAACAAGATGATTGACGCAGTAGGCTCAATGTGGTGTAATGTTTGGGGTCACTCCAATCCCCAACTAGTTAAAGCAATTACAACTCAAAGCAGGAAAATTCAACATTCGTCATTGTTTAATCTCACAAACGAGCCCGTAGAAAAACTGGCAGGCAGTCTCATAAAAATATCTCCAGGAATGAACAAGGTGTTTTTTTCAGATAATGGCTCATCAGCAATGGAAATTGCAATCAAAATGGCATTACAGTACTGGAAAAACATAGGAGAGAGAAACAGAACAAAAATTGCAACAGTGGAAAACGGATATCACGGAGATACGTTTGGAGCCATGTCAGTAGGATACGTTCCAGAATTTTTTGCAAAATTTAAAGAACAACTGTTTCCAACAATTCAATTTCCAGTTCCAAATAGGTATAGAATACCAAAAGGATTAACTTTTGAAGACTATCAAAATAATTGTTTAGAGAAAATCGAAAAAAGGTTTTCCAAAAAAGATGACATTGCAGCTTTCATAATGGAAAGCGGTGCGCAGATGGCAGGAGGAGTCATAATTTATCCCAAAGAATTCCAAAAGAAGATTAGCAAGTTATGTAAAAAACACGACATCCTGTTTGTGCTAGATGAGATAGCAACAGGTTTTGGAAGATTAGGATCAATGGTACAGTATCAAGAACAACAAAGCATACCGGACATAGTGGCATATGGAAAAATGCTAACGGGAGGGTATCTAACAATGGCTGCAACACTTGCAAATAAAAAAATTTATGATTCATTTTCAGGTGAATTTAATGATTGGAAGCATCTTTTTCACGGTCATACGTATACTGGAAACCCAATGGCAGCGGCAGTAGCTAATGAGAATATACACATGTATGAAAAATACAATTTGATTAAAAAAATTCAAAAAACATCCAAGGTGTTTGAAAAATTTTATGATGAAATTTTAGACATAGATATTGTTGGGGATATCAGGCACAAGGGAATGCTCATGGGAATAGAATTGGTGTCAAACAAAGAAAAAAAGATACCAATCAAGACAAAAAAATCCATCAACAAAGTATTCTTTGAGGAAGGAAAAAAACAGGGCATATACCTTCGAACTCTGGGAAATATTGTAATGCTAGTTCCACCGCTATCAATTCAAGATAATGAATTGGAATTACTTCTAAAGAGAACAATCAAGACTATTCAGGCATCAAAATCAAAGATCATTTGACTGTTAACCCCTAAAATTAAGAGGGTTAACAATTACAATATTTTTATAAATGGAATAAAAGTTGTTTTAACATGAGTAGTATGGAATTCATCAAAGAGTGCCAAGAAAAGGTATTTTCAGGTGAAAGAATTTCCGGAGAAGATGCAAGAAAACTATTCAATGTACCAGATGAAGATCTTAAAGAATTGGCTAGATGCGCCAACGAGATAACTAGAGATTATAATGGAAATAAGGTAGACGTAGAACAATTAAACAATATTAAAAAAAATGCATGTAGTGAAGATTGTACATTTTGCGGGCAATCAGCATTTTATGATACAGGTATTGAAACATATCAATTGCCTACACCAGAAGAAGTTGTAATCAAAGCTAAAAAAGCAAAAGAAGATGGTGCAGACTCGTATTGCTTAGTTGCAGCATGGAAAGAACCATCACCAAAAGATTTCATAAAAGTTTGTAAAATAATTACAGAAATAAATGTAAAAGTTGGAATTAGTGTAGAATGCAGTTTAGGGTTTCTTACAAAACAACAAGCATCAAAATTAAAAGAACTAAAAGTAAAAAGATACAATCATAATTTAGAAACAGCAAAATCAAAATTTCCAGAAATATGTACAACACACACATATCAAGATAGACTAGATACACTAGAAATTGCAAGAGAGGCAGGATTGGAATTGTGTACAGGCGGAATTATTGGGTTGGGGGAAACAAGGGAACAAAGATTAGAATTAACCTTAGAACTAGCACGGATATATCCAGAGGAAATAACAATCAACATACTAGTTGCAGTTCCAGGAACACCATTGGAATTGCAAGTGGATCTTGCAAATTCTGAAATTACCAGAATATTTTCAGTTATACGATTCCTCTTGCCAGAATCAGTGATCAAAATTTCTGGAGGAAGAGAAACACAATTAGAAGATTCAGGGGAAGAATTACTTCAAAGTGGAGCAAACGGAATAATTACTGAAGGATATCTAACTATGGGCGGAAATAAAGCCAAAAAAGACCGTGAAATGATAGAAAAAATTGGCCTTGAAGTATAAACTCAACTTTGTTGATTTAGAATTAGCACGAATTAAAAAAAATAACCTGCATAGAAAATTACAATATGGTAAAGCACAAGGTGCCCACATCACAATTAAAGGTAAAAAACTCATCAATTTGTCCTCAAATGATTATCTGGGAATTCCAATAACCAAAATTCAAACAAATCAACTGCAGTCAAGTTCTAGACTTGTTTCAGGAAATGATGAATCATATAAAAAATTAGAAAGGGTTCTGGCAAAACACAAATCGCAGCAAAACAGTCTGATTTATCCCACAGGCTACATGGCAAATCTTGGATCAATTTCAGCAATTGCATCAAAAGGGGATTTAATTCTCAGCGATGAATTAAACCATGCAAGCATCATAGAGTCATGTAAATTATCTGGTGCCAAAATATCCATTTACAAACATAATGACATGGATGATTTGGAAAAGAAAATAAAAAAACATGGAAAAAACAAGTTTGTAATTACAGAGGGCGTGTTTAGTATGGATGGCGACGTATCATCATTAAAAGAAATTACAGAAATTTCACAAAAATCAAACGCGATAACAATTGTAGATGACGCACACGGAGATTTTGTAATTGGAAAAGATGGAAAGGGAACTCCAGAATATTTCAATGTGGCAAAAAAAATTGATTTGTATATCAGCAGTTTAAGTAAAGGTCTAGGATCATTTGGAGGGTATGTCGCATCACAAAACAATGTAATTGATTTATGCATAAATAAATCAAAGTCATTTATTTACACATCAGCACTGCCATCATTTTTAGTGCAACATTCAATTAAAAGAATAGAGTCAGACAGAGAGACTCAGAAGAAGAAATTAGAAAATAATGTAGAAAAATTAGCAAGAGGGTTAAGAACAATTGGGTATGAAATAAAATCAAATACACAGATCATACCAATAATTTTAGGAAGTGAAAAATTAGCGATGGATTTTGGTAAATTTTTATCTCTAAATGGAATATTCGCACAACCAATTAGATATCCCACAGTGCCAAAGAATCAAGCTAGACTAAGAATATCCGTGACTGCGTGGCTAACAAATTCAGACATTGAAAAATCATTAAAAATATTTGAAAAAGCCTATAGAAAATTCTTGTAATTATCTGGAAGCATCCATTCCGCCAAATCCCAAATCTAATGGATTTGCAGGAGAGCCCACAATAACTGCAACAGTCACAGCTATGGACAAAATGATACCTACGACAATAAATCGTTTATTCATATCTAAATCATCAAACTCCTAGTTAAAAACGGATTGTGTAGATACTAGTTAAAAAACGTAAGAAGGCTTTAAAAGAAAAATTATGAAATTAGCATATGACGGAACCTACAATATTTGTAGAACTATTTGCAGGATTGGCCTCATTTATCGCCCCATGTATCCTACCAATGATTCCCGCATTCTTAGCATATATTTCTGGAACCACATTAGCTGAAATAAAAAATGAACAAAAATCAAATGTTCAAATAAATAAAATCAACATCATAGCAAATACAATATTTTTTGTTTTAGGATTTTCAATTGTTTTTTCAACTTTAGGTGTTTTGATTAACAGTGTATTAGTAGAAAACGTTAATGATTTTACAGATAGTTTAAACATAATTGCAGGAATAATTATCATCATCTTTGGAATATTCTTAATACTATCTACAAAAATTAATTCTTTGAACAAAGAAAAAAAATTCCACATTAAAAATTTTAAATCAAGCTATCCAATGTCATTTGTGTTTGGTTTGGCATTTGCAATAGGATGGACGCCGTGTGTCGGACCAATATTAGGAACAATACTCACATTAGCTGCAACCACACCGTCAATTTCATTTAGTTTACTGTTAGCGTATTCCACAGGTTTAGGCATTCCATTTATTTTAATGGGGATATTTTATTCTAAATCTACAAAAATTATTTCTTCCATGACAAAACATTTAAAATATTACAATATAGTATTAGGGGGATTTATCATCTTGCTAGGAATTTTAATATTTACAAACCAACTTGCATATATTGCAAATTTTCCATTACTTAACGAGATCGTGATGTTAGGATGAATGCGGAAATTAAAACAGGCATAATTTTTGGTGGACTAATTGCTGCAGGAGTAGTATTTTTAGCCATATTATTTACAGGTCTAGACGAATCGGTGTCAATAATTCAAGATTCAGGAATCAAAAAGGCTCCAAATTTAGTAGGGATATCAGATTATCTCAACACATCACCTGAAAAATTATCTAATGATATGGAGAACAAGGTAATCCTATACGATATCTGGACATACAGCTGCGTTAATTGTATCAGAACACTTCCGTACATTACAGCATGGAATGAAAAATATGCAGAACAAGGATTGCTAATAATTGGAATTCATTCACCAGAATTTGAATTTGAAAAAAATGCAGAAAACGTTCAAGTTGCAATGGACAAATACGGTATTGACTATCCAGTAGTTTTAGATAATGATATGAAAACATGGAAAGCATTTGAAAATAATTACTGGCCAAGAAAATACATTGCAGACCATCAGGGAAATTTAAGATATGATCATATCGGAGAAGGAGGGTATCAAGAAACAGAAAAAATTATTCAACAATTATTAGAGGAAAGATCTAAAGCAATGAAAATAGAAGATGTATCTACAATGACATCATTGGTATCTATTGAAGAATTTGAACATACTTTGTTTAGAACTCCAGAAGTATATTTTGGTTATAAATTTGCACAAAATAGGAATCAATTGGGAAGTGAAGAAGGGTTCCAACACGAAAAAATTGTAAAGTATCAGGAACCAAATAATATTGAATTAAATAAATTTTATCCGATAGGAAATTGGAATAATCATAAAGACAGTATGGAATTAACTGAAACAAAAGGATCCATAAAATTATCATATAATGCAAAAGAAGTGAACATTGTTACAGAAAATTATGCAGAATTAGAAATTTTTCTTGACGGGGTTCCATTAACTAAAGAGTATCAAGGAACAGACATGACAGACAGTAGCAAGATAAAAGTTTCAAATCCAGGCATGTACAATATCATAAGTAATGAAATTAGTTCATCCCACATAATGGAAATAAAAATTGAAGGTAAGGGATTTCAAATATTTACATTCACTTTTGGCTAGAGTGGAATCTTTTAGGATTACCAGTTTTTTTTTGAAATTTTTACATATGTTTATTCAAATATCGTATGATAATCTTAAATGTCTAATAGCCATGTATAGTCATGGTTGTAGGATCATTAGGAACGTATGCCACAGTCAAATCTTATAGTCTAAAAGGAAAATTACTAACAAAAAAAACATTCCAAACATTAGCAGAATCTAGAAATTTAGATGAATTTGTAAGTAGATTAAACAGTACCAAGTATGCCGATTGCGTTAGACAAATTCCTAAACCTTATTCTTCAAATAACATTGAAATGAGTCTTAGAGGAAAACAATCTGAACTATATTATAAAATGATGGGTGCTGTAGGCGGTTCTAATTTATTGATGGCATATTATTATAAATTTATTTTTAAAAATTTAAAAAATATAATTAAAGGTAAAATTTTAAAAAAAAGTATAGATGAAATAAAATCAACAGTAACATTAAGAGCTGAAGAATTAATACAAAGAAGAGATGTAACTCTCAGAGCATTATCTGCAAATACAATTGAAGAAGTTATTGCAAATTTAAAACCATATGGTTTTGGTAATGAAATAGAAAAAGCGTATCTAATGTATAAAGATACAAAGGAAATTGGAATAATAGATACATATCTTGATAAAATTTTATATCAAAATTTAGCTGATAGTATTAAAAGTAAAGCGGATTTAAATTTGTTAAAATTATTTGGAACTGAATTAGACGTGTATAATTTAACAAATATTGTTCGTGCAAAATTTTGGAATATGGACAGTCAAATGATTAAAGAATTATTAGTATCACATACTGCTAGTACATCTGATGATTTATTATCTAAAATGATTGATGCTGAAAATATAAAGATGTCTTTTATTGAATTATCAAAAACTAAATTTGTGGATATTATTCCAACTGAAGGGAATGATATTTTTATGATAAATGAATTTGAAACAAAATTAAATATTTTCTTATACAATTCACTGCTAAAAGAATTTGCAAATATGTTCAAATTATCCACAGCAGTATCTGTTGTCAGATTATATGATTATGAAATTCAAAATTTAGCATCTATTTCATATGCTGTAGAAAACAACATCTCAACTGAAACAACTATGACTAAAATTATTGCACCAGTTCAATAATTAAGAATATTAGTCATAATGAAAAATATTTACGTGTGAAAATAATTAAATTCGGGATTTTGAATAGTGTAACTGTACATAGTGTAACTAAAGGTACAGTGCAAAGAGGTACAACTCCCTTTAAAGCAAAAAAATCCATGGAAGTTAGAGAAATTATAATGATAAGCAATTCTTGGAATAAATCAGAAGGAGGAAGTATCTCTGAAAAAGTAATGAGTAGGGTAAAACCAGATGTACCATTAAAAAATAGATTAAATTTTGCTCAAAAACAATTAGAAGTTCAAATTACAAAATTATCCGGAATTAATGAAAAAATACAAATAAAACATGACATAATATTTGAAAAAGTAGTTAATGCTCAAAGAAACAACAAACCAGTTTATGCACAAGCATATGCAGGAGAACTAGCTAACATTAGAAAATACAAAAATATGGTTAGTACAGCAAAATTAGCTTTTGAACAAGTTAAACTTAGACTAGATACAGTTTCAGATCTTGGAGATATGGTGGTGACATTAAGCCCATGTATGTCAATTATCAAAGGGTTAGCACCGTCATTAAGTGGAATTATGCCAGAAGCAAACGCTTCAATGCAAGATTTGTCACAAGTACTAGGAGATATGATGTCTGGTTCATCAGTAGGAATAGAAGATAACTTTAGTGTTAGCACTGAAACAAATTCAGATTCACTTGCAATTTTAGAAGAAGCACATAGCATAATTGCAGGACAAACAAAAACATCAATTCCTGAAGTTCCAATTTCATTTAATCAGCAAACAGCTAATAGAAAAACAGATATTTTTACTTAAAATAATATTACTTTAATTTAGATTTTGCTTTACTTTTTTGAACTAAAATTTTTTTTATTCTAGAAATTGTGGGATAACTGTATCCACGTGTTCGATAGTTAGCAATCATCATTTTCCAATTTTTTAAACGCCACTGAGCCTGTTCAAGTGTAACAGAATGAACTTCTTTTTGCACAATACTTTTTCGGCCAACTTTTAAAGTTCCAGCATCTTTTGCAGTCCATCTGCTTTTTGCAAATTTAAGCCCTGAAATAATTTCACTGACAGGCATTTCTTTAAAATATTCTTTCAATTTTTTTAATTCAAGATCGCTAGGTTTACTAGAAATAGAAAGTTCGATGGAATGTTTTACCATGAAATTTTTAGAATATTGTGCTTTAAGAGAATCATGCTAAAAGAGAATTAACTAAAGTAGAGAATAATTGAAAAGATTTGATTAAAAATACACTAAACAATTTACTTGATCTTAGATACAACGCAACATTTGATCAAGTTTATCCTTTGAAGTAATTTTATTCATAGTAGTTTTAGTAATTGTGTCAAAACTCGGAGAAGAGTTCATCACAAATATAATTAGATAAAAAATCAAACTAATTGTTTCTAATGGCACTTTGTTATGATGAGGATCTATTAAGTGTCATTAGAGACATTGATTTCATTTTTATAAAATATGAATTTGATAATAGAGATGGCAAGACGTAGCGCAAAGATGGAAAAAGAACATGAGGAAAAGGATTATCTGAGAGGTCATAAAATTGTCCAAACTTGCAATCACGTTCAAGAGTTGGGAATAAAGCCAACTAGACATAATCAAGATGATAATTTAATATGCGCTGAATGTATTCTTGATTTCTTTATGGCAATGGGCAGAGCAAAAGATGACGAAAAATCACATGAAGAAGTTATTGTAGAATATGCCCAAGGAGATCAAACATATTCTATTTGTTTAGATTGTTCAAACAAATCTCAAGACTTGGAAGAACTGAAATAATTTAGTTTCACACATTCATGTCAACATATTATAAAAGATGTCCTGGGAAGTCTATATTTTCTTTAATTTCTTTTTAGATTTCTTCTTAGTGTTATTCACTGGCTTTTGATTCATCTTTAATACAGTAATTTCATTTTCTAATTTTCCAACTAACTTTGCTGTGATTAAAGCAACCATGCCAATTATTCCCTCTCGAAGTTTTAGAATAGAAGTTAGAATTAGGATGTTATCTTCATGCGATTCTTCTTTAGTTGTGAGTTTACCAGCCATTTCATAATATTTCATATAGACATTAACCACTTGTTTGATTTTCATATTTGATATCTCAAATTTACTATCACTTAATTTCAAAGATAGTTCCTGAAAATCTGCCATTAGTTTGTCAATAGATGGTTTATCAATTTTAAAATCTTTAGGAAAATCCAACTCAAAACTAACCATTTACAGTCTTACCTTTTTATCCGCGATTAGTTTGTTTACTTTTTCCATCTTCTCGCCCCACCACCAAAATCTTCCTGATTCTACTGGAACTCCATCTTTGAAGATTTTTGTTTTAATTTGTGTTTTGAATATGCAATAATTTTCAGGACTCAATTCAATTTCTTTGTGTTCGGCTAAAACGTGTTCTTTAATTCTTGACATTAACTCTTCTTCATTTTCTGATGATGCTGACCAAGTGCAGTCTTTTTCTGCATCTTTGCAACTAATTGATTTTGTCATAACTATGTGATTTTTTACTTCCATAAAATATTGCAAAAGTGCTAGGCGTGAACTTTGTCCAACACTTGCCAAAATTGACAAATGGGGTTAGAAATACATCAAATAATTATAGCAGTAAAAATGTAATTAAAAAAATATAAAAATTTAGATTAATAATTATCAGCTAACTATTTCTTACTAGTGTTTCCAAAGATAATCCAAAATAGTCATCATTAGAATCGCCTACAGATTTAATCAATTGTATTTTCAGTGATCTAAAATCTTTTTCTGATTTCATAATTAGATAAGAACAATCTAAGTCATAATCCTCTGTTTTTAATGAATGTAAACTAATAGCTCACAGTGTATCAATAATTAATTATTAAAAAATACTTTTATGACAAAAAAAAATTATAGCAAAACAGATGAAATTTTGTGAAAATTGTGAAACTAAATTATCACAAAATCACAAAGATTTAGGCGCACCTTGGATTTGTCCAAAATGTAATCCAGAAAAAATAGTTGTAAGAAAGCCAACGTATGGTGTAAATTATTCAGGAAGAACAAAACAATGTTCAAAGGGGTGTGGTTCAGAAATTTATTGGGATGAAGAATTTAAATCAAATAGCGGCAAATTTATTCCTCTTGATGCGAGAACAGATGAACCGCATAGTTGTAACGGTCCAGAAAGCACAAGCACATATTTTCCTGACGAAATAAGAAAAATTACAAAAAAGGTAATTCCGAGTCCAATTACAGAAAAATTAAAAATTACAATCCCCGAGAGCATTCTGTTTGATGTTAATAAAATTCCAAAATTAGAAATTGACAATGATTTAATCGTACATGAAATAGTAGAAGGTCACAGAAATCAATCATTAGCAATAATAGATTACAAAAAAATGACAACACTGGAGCCTGAAAAAATCCCAATAGAGAATCTAAAGGACGTATTATCAGAAAACATCATAGAGGGATTAAAAAAATATGGGTTTTCAGGAGTACTGCCATTCCAAAATGAATCAATTCGATCTATCTTAAAGGGAAATAATTCAATTATTTCAGCATCAACAGGTTCAGGCAAAACAGAGGCATTTGTAATACCAATTTTACAAAAAATATTGGAAAATCCAATAAAAGGCGTATTTGTATTACTAATCTATCCATTAAATGCATTAATTGATGATCAAGTGTCAAAAATTTCAGATTTAATTCAAAAATGTAAATTAGAAAAAATCATGTCCACATATTCTATCCACGGAGGTCAAAGTTCGGAATACAAGGATAAAATTATTTCAGAATCGTATGTAAAATCAATAATTCTTGCAACAAACTTTGATTTTATTAATTATCATTTAATTTTACAAGATAAAAAATGGAATCAATTATTTAAAAATGCAAAAATAATCGTAATGGATGAATCACATTCGTATACTAGTTTTCACGGCTCTAACGTATACCATGTTTTAAAAAGAATGAAAAATTATATGAAACAATTTCAAATAATTGGCTCATCTGCAACATTAGATAATCCTAAAGAATTTTTTTCAAAAATGTTTGATTTACCAGAAAATTCATTTTCTCATATCAAAAGTGAATTTAGAAGAAAACAAAACATGCATCAATTTTTTATAATGCCAAGAAAGTTTGGACAAAGAACTACAATGGAAATGGTTTCATCCATATGTTATAAAAATAATTCAAAGCAATTAGTATTTAGTAATACCCATAACGATGCAGAATTTTTAGCATCAAATGTAGAGGGGGCAAATGATGGAATCAGAATCCAAATTCATCGAGGAGGTCTAGATCAAAAAGATAGAAAATTGTATGAATTACAAATGAAAGAAGGGGAATTAGATATTCTATCATGCACACCCACATTAGAGTTAGGCATAGATATTGGAAATGTGGATGTTGTTATTTCTGCATTCAAAAATGAATATGATTCGTTTGTTCAAAGAATCGGCAGGGCAGGAAGAAAAGGTCAAAAATCATATGCAATTTGCGTATTTGATCCAGAGGACGCAGCATGTCATTATTTTGCACGAAATATTACATCATACCTAAAACAAAATCATCGTGTTGAAATTAATAAAAACAATCCAATTATTTCAGAAAAGCACACAGCGTCAATAGAAATTGAAAAACATGCTGCAGTTGAATCAGATAAATCAAAGTTTTTTGATTTTGCAAATAGTGTTAATCTCAGAGGAACATCGGGAGAAATTGGAATTTTTTATAATTCAAAAAAAATAGGAACAAGAGATACACCTACAGGGTATTATCAATTACATCAAAATGCAATTTATCATTTTAACAAACAAAATTATGAAGTAGAGTCAATAGTAAAAATTCAAAATGGAGCAAATGTATATTTAAAAAAATCTAGTGAAGTACAAAAAATGACAATACCAGTTGTCAAGACATCATTAACACAATTGTCCGAAGAAAAATCAATTAAAAAAGCGCCTCTATATCATGCATCGCCCAAATTCTCGG
>JACNFV010000022.1 GCA_014384445.1 Candidatus Nitrosopumilus sp.
AGTTCTTGCGAACATGAAATTAGCAATCTCACGCCCTACCAGGCTAGGCGACCCTCGCACAATTAGCATTAAGAGTATCTGTAAATAAATTCATTCGTTTGCTAAACTGACTGTAAATTCACTATTTCAGGAATATGTAGAATTAATTAGAAGTGTATCCAAATACTGCAATAGTGAGTAAAAAATCAGTAGTAATGAAGGGGGATGGTATTGGACCTGAAGTCGTAGATTCGATGTTAAGAGTTCTAAAGGAATGTAACTTTCAATCTGAGCTAATTTTAGCTGAAGTAGGATCAGAGCAGTGGGACAAAAATGGAAGAAAAGATGCATCGTATATTCCAGAATCAACTATGAATGCATTAGAAGAAGCCGATTGCTGTTTCAAAGGTCCAACCACTACAATTCCAGTTCCAGGAGCACCAAGAAGTGTTGCAGTCACATTAAGACAAAAATTTGATCTTTATGCAAATATTAGACCGACTAAAACTTATGATAGATTAACCCCAAACAGAAAATTAGACTGTGTCTGTTTTAGAGAAGCAACTGAAGGCCTCTATACAGGTGTAGAAACAAAAATTACTGATGATGCAGCAATAGCAATCCGAAAAATAACTAGACAAGGAAGTAGAAGATTAGTTGATTCTGCAGTAGATTGGGCAAATAAATTTGAAATGAAAAAAATGGTTGCAATTACAAAAAGAAATATTTTAAAACAAACAGACGGGATATTTTGGGAAGAGACACAAAAAGCAGTTGAAGGATCTGGAATAGAATTATCAGAAATTTACATAGACAATATGGCGCAGCAAATGGTAATTGCAACTGAACAATTTAATGGCTCAGTATTAGTCAGCACCAATTTATTCATGGATATTATTTCAGAACTTGCATCAGCTCTAGTGGGATCAATTGGATTAATTTATTCTGCAAATATTGGAAAGAATTATGCGATGTTTGAGGCAGCACATGGAAGTGCTCCACAGTTTGCAGGTCAAAATAAAGTAAACCCTACAGCAACTGTGTTGTCAGGAGCTTGGATGGCAGATTACATGGGGGAAAGAGAAGTAAGGGATGCGATTTTTGCTGCAACTGAACAAGTCATTAATGAAGGAAAAGCAGTGACATGGGATATTGGTGGTAATGCAACAACTACACAAATGACAGATGCAATTATTGAATATGCAAAAGATAGATTAAAAAAATAATTAATTTTTCAATATGTTTCTATTCTTTTAGTTAATATGAATATTTTATTTTAGATTTTTCCATTCTACTTCCTCATTTTTTACCCAGAGGAATTTCTTTTGTAATGCTGCTGTGTATAATTTCTCCCATTCAGCTCCCACTTCGTTAGTCCATGCTTTGAAAACACGTGGATCTATGTAGTTTCTAAGAGATGTTCCAATGGCATAATCTTTAGTTTTTTCTGATAAATCTAATTGAAGTTCTAATTTTTCCAATCTTTCTTTGTGTTTTAATTTTTGTTTCTTAATTTGTTGATTCAGTGTCTTGATTCTCTTTGTTTTGGTTTTCTTTTGAGTGTCTGTTTTTGGTTCAGTTGATTCAACTTTTTTAAGAATTTCTTGAGTTTTTTTCCAGACTTGTTCTTTTTCTAATTTTTTAAGAGTATCTCGTTTCTTTTGTAATGTCAGTTCATATGTTTTAGGAATAGTTCTTTTATGGTTGCACATCATTGCAGCTTCCAAGTTTGCTAATTTGGCATGGTATAATTTCTCATTTGCTGTTTTCCCCTTTATGTTATCATGTTCTACTAGGTATTTTTTTACAACTGCTGTTGCCAGATATGTCCTAAACACTTTTGCAGTTAATCCTTTTACAATTCCTGAATAATATTGATTAACGTGTCTTGATGTAATATCTTCAAAAATTTCGTCTTTTGGTTTTTTCTTTTCAATTATTTTTTTAATATTTTCGTGGAATTGTTTATCGTGACCTTCAGCTACTACTGTTTCTTGCCATCTAACACTATCTTTACCTAGAAAATCAAACTCAATTGTTTTTGCCGTAATTTTGACGTGCTCTTTTCTAAGAGTTGTGGCGCCTACTGTGTCTGCCTCATCTGGATCTTTTTCATCTCCCACCCTCATAGCAGTTCTATAAATCAAATAACATGCAGTGGATATTTTACTAATTTTAGGATCTTTACTTTTCATGTCTTTTACTATCCTATCTTTAATTTTTTCAATTTCATTTCCTAGTTTGACTGCTTTTTCATATTTTTCTTTATCTCTATCTTGTTTTAGTCCTGAAGTATCTGCAAGCCACACGTATTTTCTTTTTTCTGTAAGGACATCCATCCAACTGGCTAACCACATGGAATCATTATCGTAAATAATTTTGCCCCAATCACCTTCTGGTGTTTTTGCATCTTTTCCTAGGTTCAACGTTACATCTTTTGCTGTAACTCTAGGTTTCCATTTTCCTCTTAGTGGATGTTCTCCTCTACCAATGAATATTCCTGGGGGTTCTGCCATGTAGTTTCCAACTTCTACATCTTTTCCATCCATAACGGCAATGCCGTATTTTATTTTTAATTTTTCACGTAATTCTTTTCTTTTTACAGACAATGCTTTCCTATCTTCTTTTGTCATCATTTCTTTGAGGTCTTTTTCTTTGTCTACAATTTTGTATGCATTTGAAAAATCAATATCCTCATATGATATTTTTTTAAATTTTGAATCTAATGTTTTGGCAAAATCTTTTGTAAAGTTCTTTTGAAAAACTTTGTCTTCTGCATAAGGCGTATCTTTTTTCTTTGCCCACTGATAGATCATCTCTTCTTGATTGATATCCAGATTTATGGTGTCTCCTTTGACTTTTATCGTAATTCCCTGTTTCTCATATTTCGGAGGGAACAGGATTCCATTATGTTGTAATTTTTTCCATTTCATTTTATCATTGTGGACTTTGACAAAAACTCTATTCCATCTGTATATAATTTAACGCAAAGTAATTTTTAGCCTGGAAATAGCTCTTTGCTCATATATTTTTCAAATTCTATGTCTGTTTTGGACTGTTTTGCTTCAATAAACATGGCTGCATCGGTTCCTACAATATATCGTGGCAGAATTTCATCACTGTGTATTGCTTTCATAATTACATCTGCAACTTGTGATGGTGCTGTGCCCATTTCTGCCATCATTTTAAGACCTGCTAAAATATGATCAGTTAATTCTTTGTACTTTACATCTGTTTTTGATTCTGGAACTTTCATAGCATTGAAAAAGTTTGTTTTAATTACACCTGGTTCTATCAACGTGACTTTAATTCCAAATTGACCTAATTCGTATCTTAGACACTCACTAAATCCTTCTAATGCAAATTTTGCACTAATGTAAGCTGAAGATCCTGGTAATCCTATTTTTCCAACAACTGAACTCATGTTAACTATAATCCCTGATTTCTGTTTTCTCATAATTGGAGATACTTCTTGAATTATTCTTACAATGCTGAAAAAGTTTGTCTCAAACTGTTTTCTAAAATCATTTAATGATATGTCTTCAGTACATCCAAATTGACCATATCCTGCATTATTTACCAAAACATCCAATCTTCCATATTCTGTAGATATTTTTTTAATTACTGAAATTATTGATTCTTCTTTATCTACATCTAATTCTATAATTTTTATTTTGAGGTTTTCTTTTTTTGCTGCATACTCTAGTTCTGCTCCCTTACTTACATCCCTCATACTTGCAAATGTTTCATAACCATCTCTTGCTAGTGCTAAGACTGTTTCTAATCCAATGCCTGATGAACTACCTGTTACAAGAGCAACTTTTTCCATAACTATCCTATTTTTTTCTTATATTTATCCCATTTTGATTTTTCTATACTAATGGTTTGTCTCCTTCTACAGGATCGATTAATTCTGTTTTCTCTCCGTTGTTGATTCTTTCTAAAATTTCTAATGCTGAATATTTATCTAAAAATTCATTATTATTTCCACATCTGTATGAAAATGTACATCGTGGACACCCTGCTTCATTTTTGCAAGGGCATTCTTTTACAATGTGCATACTTCTTTCAAGTACTTTTTCAAATCTGTCATACAGTGCTTTACTTGCGCCACTACCTCCAATGGCTCCGTCATATATGAAAATTAAACCTGAAGTCCCTAACGATATTCCTCCTAAATCTTGAGATACTCCACCTGTAATCATATTACTACCCTCAATTACAATGTGTTCTGTAGCGTGATATCCACTTGCTTCTACATACTCTTCATCCTCCGATGCCTCCATAATTTTTAGAGGTCTTGGCGCATGAAATACAATTCCTTTTGTAATAAAATCATATTCTAGAGGTTTGTCTAGCATTACTTTTTGACCTTGTGTTACTTCTTGTCCTAATTCTATATTCACATAGCCATAGACTTTTTTCTCAATATGTAATTTACAAAAAGCTATTTCAATTCCACCTGCATTTCTTTTTTCAAATACTGTTTCAATTGTTGGCCATTCCTCTGTTAATGATTTTGTATAGTACGGATAGTCTTTTGGAATTCTTTCAATTTTGGCATAATTTTTTTCAGGATAATTCAATTCTTTTACTTTGTAGCGTGAACCTGCTAGAAAATAAATTGCATCTTTGTGCAATTCTTCTAATGCTATTGGTAGTGTTCTGTCCCCTACTTTTTTTCCATTTAGAAAAATATCTATTGATTTACCAATACCTCTTATGCTATAATCATTTAAAATTAAATTAATTTTTTCAAAATTTGGAACAATTCTATTATTTGATTCTATAACGTTCTCTTTAATTATGTGATGTTCAATTACCTCCTGATGTTCTTTTAATTCATGTTTTGAAATTGGCTTATCACATGCCATTGCTAGAATTTGGAATTCTTCTACAAATGGATTATTTGGATCAATGTATGTTTTTTCAACATCTTCAAAATAATCATCAGGATGATTTTTGTAATATTGAGAGATAGGATCATTTCCTAATACCAAAAATGCATACCCTCTTTGACCCTTTCTTGCAGCTCTTCCTATTCTTTGAGTTAGTCTGTTAACTGGTATTGTAGATGATATTACACAATCCACATTTCCAACATCTATGCCTAATTCAAGCGTAGGGGTGCATGATATTGCTTGCAATTTGTCTTCCTTGAATTGTTTTTCTACTGACATTCTATAATTAGCCATCAGTCCTGCTCGGTGCACTTTGATGTTAATTTTTTGTTTTTTTGCCTGCATTGCTAAAAGTTCTGCATTCAAATGTGAATTGCTAAAAATCATTGTTTTGTGATTTTTATCTGTTAATTTTTTTGTTAATTCTACCATTAGTTTTCTTTGTGTTCTAAGTGATGGAAATAACATGAGGAAGTCTGTTTCCCCTTTTTTACCTGATCCTTTGATGAGTTGCATTTTCTCTCCAAACAATTGCTCAGAAAATGCTTTGGCATCTTCAAGAGTTGCTGATGCGGCAATAAATTGTAATTTGCTATTACAAACACGTTTTAGTCTTTTTATGATGTAGTGAACATTTGATCCAAAAATTCCTGAATAAACATGTGCTTCATCTACGACTAAAATTTTTGTTGAATTTAATAGAGATGAAAATTTTGTTTGATGCCATAAGTGATAATGTAACACATCGAAATTTGTAATTAAAATTTCTGGTGGGGTTTCATTAATTTCTCTCCTTTCTTCTATTTTGGTATCTCCATCAAAAACTTTAACATTAATTTTAATTTTATCTGCAAATCTCTTGATTTTTGGAAATTGATCTCTAGCTAATGCTTTTGTTGGATATACGAAAATTGCAAATACTTTTCCTTGATTGGATTCTTTTTTTATTTTTTCAATTACTGGAATTAAAAATGCCTCTGTTTTTCCTGATGCCGTTGGTGCTTCAATTACAATATTTTCCCCAAATACTATTTCTTGAATTGCATCTTCTTGAAATTTATAGAATTGATTTATTTTTAATTCCTTGAGATACTCTGAAATATTTTCATCTAATCCTAATTCTTCAACTTTACATCCCATTTTAGGCTCAGAATTCTTCAAAATTTTATAATCTGAAATAAAATCTTTTTTTGAAAACAAAATTTCCTCAATAAATTTTTCTGGACTAATTTTACCAATCATTTCTTTAATTTCTTTTTCTGATCTGATAATTCCTTCATCTGTCAATCCTTCAGTCAGCCCTTTTTCAGTAACTAATCCTTTATCAAATCTTTCTAGAAATTCTAGAAATACTTCGTCTGGATTTTTTGAAAATTCTAATATGTCTTCAATACCGCATTTGCTACAAGAAACATGCATTTTTTTGTTGAATGTCTTTTGAATTTCTATTTTTGATTTACATTTTGGACATGAAAATTTCAAGATCTAATAAATAAGAAATATCAGGTGATTTATTGTTTAATTTTTTTCATAACCAATGAGATTATTAACCTAGAAACAATCTTCAATTTAAAAATGAAAAAAATAGAAATTAATCATATTTACAATCAAAATTGTATTGACGGAATGAAATTAATTCCTAAAAATAAAATTGACCTAGTAATTACTGATCCTCCATTTGCTATTAATTTTAAAGCAAAAAAAGCCAATTACAATCGCACTGCTTCTAATGTGTTATCTGGTTATAATGAAATTAAGCCTGAAGATTACTATGATTTTACATTCTCTTGGATGAGTGAAGTGTTTAGAATTTTAAAGGATTCTGGCAGCATGTATGTTTTTTCAGGCTGGAATAATCTTAAGGATATTTTATGTGCTTTAGATGATGTTGGATTTACAACTATCAATCATATCATTTGGAAATATCAGTTTGGGGTTGTGACAAAAAAGAAATTTGTTACTTCTCATTATCATTGTCTTTATGTTTGCAAAGATGATAAAAAACGAAAATTTTTCCCTTTTTCTAGATTCAAAAAAGAGGACAAAACTGAGAATGGTCGTAGTCTTCATTATCGTGATAAGGAGGATGTTTGGGATATTAAACGAGAATATTGGACTGGAGATGAAAAAACTCCTACTAAACTTCCATCAGAAATAATTAAAAAATTACTGGAATACTCTAGTGAAAAAAAGGATATTGTGTTTGACCCTTTTCTTGGTTCAGGACAAACTGCAGTTGTAAGTAAATCTCTGAATCGTCGTTTTATTGGATTTGAAATTGTTCCTGATTATTATAAATTTGCTAAAAAGAGATTGGATAAAGATCTGTATCGAATTAAAAAAACAAAGTAATTTTTATTTTGTTTTAGTGGTGTCTGATGTTTTCTGCGTAGTGTCTGATGTTTTCTGCGTAGTGTCTGATGTTTTTTGACCTATCTTCAAAGAAA
>JACNFV010000066.1 GCA_014384445.1 Candidatus Nitrosopumilus sp.
CACGACTGTGAGATGTTGGAGTATTGGACTGAGAAGACATTTCCCGATGGGAGCATTTTTAGATAATTTGTAAGTTATTGGCTTAAATAACAAAATCATAGATCATACAGTGTGGGTCTAAAGGACATCAATCTCAAAGAAGAGTATCGTTCGGATGTGGACGATATCATTGCAGAATTTTTCTTCCCTTGCTTGAGCAATTGCATCCAATACGACAGATGTGTAAATTATCTATCAATTCAAACACTAGCTACAATATCAATGGCCTTTGATAATTTTAATTCAGGTGAAGCAAAATTACGAATGATCACAGGACATAGATTCAAAATAGAGGATCTCAATTTATTGACAAAACTATTTTCTGAAAAATTTACAAAATCATTTGACGGTAAATTCATAAAAAATAGTAAAATTCAAAAATTGCAAGACATAGTAAATAATGGACAAATTGAATTAAAAATTGCAATTCCAAATTCAGAACATGTAACAGATGCATTCTCAGAAAGGATTGGAATTTTTAAAGATAACAAAGATGGACAAGTTGCATTTACAGGAACATCAAAAGAATCATTTTCAAGTCAAACGAGAGACTTTGAATCAGTGGACGTCTTTACATCATGGAATGATAAAACAAGAGTTGAAAGAAAAATGAAAGATTTTGAGAATTTGTGGCAAAATAAAACAAAGTATGTAGATGTTTGTGATTTTATGTATGCAGAAGAAAATAATCTTTTAAAATATTCATCAAAATGGGTTACGCATGTTTAGAATTCAAAAGAATCTTCCAATCTTGATTTATTTTCAAAAAAATTCATTTTGTTAATTTTATAATAAATCACTTCTCCACGTCTTTCAATTACCGCAATAATAGGTTCTTTCCCCATTTGGGTTATTTCATCGATTTTTTTTTGCAGTACACTCATCTTCTCCTGTTGACCTTCATTGAGACCAAAAATCAGAAATTTTGCGCCTTTCTCACCAAAATGACCGCGCTCATAAACTCTAAAATCAGAACCAAATCCAAAACCGTCTTTTACAACATATCCTCTAGTTTTCAAATCACGAAATATCAAAAACTTTGTAAGAATTTCAGAATTTGTTTTTTGGCAAATACTCATGTAAGCGTCAAAATTAATCTGGTTTTTGTTTTTCTTTAAAATTAATTTATGAGTATATAGCAAATACAGGGTTTCAAATTGTTTGAGAAGTAATTTTTCCTTTTGAATCTCACCATATCCCTTCTCTTCAAGATCATGGATCATGTTCTTATTAGAAATATAGACCTGATCTAAAATTAGATCACCACTAACTTCAGGCGTTTCATCCATAATGAACACAAAAATGGAAGATTTCCATATAAGCATTGGAAATTGGGTCAAGATAGTTACTAACCGTTAAAATATGGGCATTCTTGGTTGAGATTATCATGCATGGTGCAAATTACAGATATGGACGAGGTCAAGTATTCACAAGAAAGGAATACATCAAAGGTAAACCACAAATTAAAATTGCAAAATTCCAAGGAGGTAAAAGAAATACTTACGAATATTGTGTTCAATTATTACTAAAAGAAAAACTTCAGATCAGACACATGGCAATCGAATCAACCAGATTAGCAGCAAACAAAACATTAGAGAAAACAACTGGTGAATCAGGCTATTACACAAGACTTAGAATTTATCCACATAATCTCTTAAGGGAAAATAAACAGATTGCCACTGCAGGTGCAGATAGGGTTTCAGAAGGAATGAGAAGATCATGGGGTAAAGCAACTAGTTTAGGTGCAAGAATCAAACAAGGACAATGCATAATGGAATTGTATGTTAACGGAGAAGCACATCTAAACGCGGCAAAAAAAGCACTTCACGGAGCATGTGTAAAATTACCAGGAACACCAGTAATCAAAGTCATTGAATGGAACAAAGCATCACCATAGATGTTCTAAATCAGGTTTCTTATTTTCAACAAATTTTAAAAAGTCTTCAAATTCTTTTTTTGTAGGATCTCGTTTGAGGATTCTTTTAGTTTGATAGAAAAACGTGTTGTATAATCTACCAACTACAATCCCCAGTGCAAAAGATTTGGAACTGTCAATGGTTGAAAGTAATTTAATTAATTCTTTAATGTCATCCTGGTTTGAAATACTGTCTTGAATTTTTTGCTCAATTTTCTGTAGAAGGAGATCATCCATGAATAGTCATTTCAATTAAAGCTTAAAAACGCTTAAATCTGCAAATCCAACCCTTTGTATTGTTGCAGTTATAGTACAGTCTGGTTAGTACTCGTGCTTGCCAAGTACGTGACCCGGGTTCAAATCCCGGTAACTGCACCATCTAAATCATTTTTAGTCACTAACCCAGTTTTGATAATTTCAAGTGCATCATGTGCTTTTTCAGGCCGAGGTAATTGAATTGCTATCACATTATCTTGTCCATATGGGGATTCAGGGGAATTAAGTACAAGCATAGATGTATTTGCTAAAACTTCAAAGAAGTTTAGATCAGTTTTTGCATTGATAAGGAATTTTTCAGAAACATTGCCTACTGAAAAAGTCAAAATAATTTCAACAAAAACATTTCCCAATCCATCTTGAAGAATGTTAAGATCGGTATTAACAGAAAATGGTTGTCCCTCAATTTTGGCTCGAATTAATCCATATTTTTTTTCTTCAATTATTATACAAGGAGTTTCCTTACCTTCAAAATCAAAAGTCGTAATTCCGTCATGAACACTGTCTAACATTTTTTGTAATTCATCAGACATCTTCTTTTTCCTCTAATACAGGTACAATTTTGTCACTGGCTTTCATTAAAAATGGAGAAATGAATGCAGTGATAATTGAAATTATACCAACCAATGGGAACAAAAATGCGCTTACTGCACCAATGTCCACTCCAACTTTAACAATTACAATAGAGAATTCACCACGAGGAGCAGCTAATGTGAATGCAGAGCGAAGTGCCTTTCCACGTTTTTGTCTGAAAATAAAATTACCCAGTACGTTACCACCAAATTTCATACCTGTGGCAACTACAATCAAAGCAACTGCAATGAACATATAATTTTCAAGTTGTGAAACATCCATCAATGCGCCAACTGAGATGAAAAATATTGCCACAAACATATCTTTGATAGGACTTGAAAGTAATTTTGCAACTTCAGCGGATTTTGACTCTGCAACTAGTACACCAGCCAAAAATGCACCAATGGCTACAGACAATCCCACAATATTTGCAAGTAAAGCATAACCAAAACAGAGTCCAAGAACACTCATTAGTAAAATTTCACGATTTTCTGCAGCTGCAACTCTATCAATTAGAGGAGGGATAACACGTGTTCCAACAGTAAAGGTTCCTACGATAAGACCAGCTGCAACTAGTACAATAACAACAATGGATTCCAAAGATACAGATCCTACTAAAGCAACGGATTGTAATGTGGAAATTAAAATTACGGCTATAATATCCTCTACAATCAAAATACCTAAAACAAGAGTAGAAGATTCTTTTTTAATTTTCCCCATCTCTTCTAAAAGTTTGACAATAATAGCAGTACTGGAAATAGATAAAGCTGCAGAAATAAACAACGCATCCATAAATTCTAGACCTAGTGCAGTTGAAGCATAAAACAAAACACCCAGTGTAGAAAACAATCCAATAGAACCTACGCCAACAGATACACGTCCAACTGATTTGATTTTAGCATATGGAAATTCAATACCAATTACAAATAGCAGTAAGATAACACCAATTTCAGCAAAAAGATTCAGTGCAGAAATATCAGATAAAATGCCAACAGCATTCAACGAATCAATAGAGGATTCACCTTCAGGTAAAATCCAAGTCCAAAGAGGAGATAACGGACCAATAAGCATACCGGCAAAAAGATATCCTATAATCAAAGGTTGTTTAATTTTAAAAAATGCAAGAGTAACAATAGACCCAATAATCATGATAAAAGCTAAATCAGTTACAAAGCTCGTGTGAGTAAGTTCAGGAGTTATTTGTTCAATCAAAGTATTGACAGTGGTATCAAGAGAGTTTTGAATTACAGTAGAATCTATCTGTAATGAAAGATTTTGCATACAATTGATTAACAATTTTCATTAAAAATGATTACGCAACATGAATTTAAAAATAAAATTAGTAAAAATATTCAAAAAAAAGATGATCAAAAGATTAGCAGTTTGAAACTTCTTTATGCCTAATAATCTCAGTCTAATTGCAGAGTGATGAGTAGGTCAGCTGATTCAAATGAAGAGATATGACCTGGGGTAACTGACTGCATTTATGGTTACATCATGATAACCTAATCATTAATAGTACGGTACCGTACAGTACTATATGATTCAATGCGAATATTGTCCAAGAGGATTCATAGAAACAACAACAGGTCTGGCTGAGAAGACATTTCATGAACTACTTCATGAACCAGAAGTTGTAAACAAGTGACTCTTTACATTTTTTATTTTACACCTAACTTTTTTTATTATTAGTTTCTTAATTCAAGTAAGATGGTAGCTAAATCAATAAAGAAAAAGAGTGTTAAACCAATAAAAAAACAGCCAAATCCATCAGTTATTTTAAAGAAAGTAGCATCAGTTTCAGATTCCAATAAAGCATTACAAAAAGAAATCAAAGTCATGTCAAAGATTTTCGGGGAAAATCAAAAAGTCTTGGTATCAATGAAGGGAATGATAGATACGCTAACATCAACATTAGAACATATTCAAAAACAGTCAAAACAAATCAACAGTATAGAAGATGACACACAGAAATTGTATGCAGGTTTAAACCAAGTCAGAACACAATCCAACTTAATCGATAAAATCAACAATCAAACTGAAAAACTTGAAAACGAATTAAAACAAATTGCAGAGGTACAAAAAACATCAAAACCTCTAGAAATATCTCAAAAAGTGGAAGAGAGTATGAATTCAATTACAAACAATTCTCAGATGATCATAAAAATTGCTCAAAGAATTGATGAGGTAAGGGATGATCTAAGAGAAGTATCTGGAAAAGCTAATTCATTTTCAGAAATTAGTTCTGAGATGAATAAATTAAAAGAAAGTATTGAAGAGATTTCTGGGAAAACAGAAAATCTTAGTACAGGGACACAAGTAGTTGAGAGTTTGAAACAAGAGTTTGAAAAAATAATTGAGGGTATTGCTGCAACATCAAGTCTTAATGCAGAATTAGAAGCAATCAAAATTACAATAGATACAGTATCAGCAAAGGCATCAAAAATTGACTCGCTAGGAGGAGTAATTGAGGGCCTAAAACAAGAATTTGAAACAGTCTCAGCAACTACAAAATCCAGCGACAGTATTAGTCTAGAATCAATTAAAGAGTTAGGAGGTAAAATAGATAAAATCGAGACAGAGATAGGATCATTGTCACAAAGAGCAGACTCCACAGCATTTGTAGGAGAAAATCTGAAATTGGTTCAAGAGGATTTTTCAAATTTCAAATCCAACGTATATGGTAAAACAGACAACATTGAGCAAAAAATTGTTTCAGTATCAGACACTCTAAAAAGACAAGATGAATCTACTGCAGAATTTCACAAAAAATCCGAAAAACTATTTCAAGAGATACAATCAGTTAGAAATGTTACAAACAAAGCTTCTAGTGATTCTTCAAAAGAAATGATGGCATTACTGAAACTATCAGAATACCAATCAAGTATCAGAATGAATACAGAGTCAAAATATGGAGAATCAAAAGATCTTGAAAAAATGGCAACCATGACATCAGAAATTGTAAATCTGTTTGATAAAATATCAATTGAGTCAGGTGAAAAAATACCTCTACCTCACGAAGTTAGACAATGGGCAGTAAGTAAAATTTTAGATTGCGCAGACAAATGGGAAATCAGATTTAGTGACGTATACTCAATACTAACAAATGCTATCGGAAGAGACATGTTAAAAGAATCAGTTAGAATTCAACAAGTAAGAGACATTTATGGGATTAGAGCAGTGGATGAAATTAGAAATGATCTAAATATGTCCTAAGCACCAATTACGTCAGATTCTTTAAGTTGTGTTCTCTTTCGTTTTAATGCAGCAAAGATTCCAATAATGACAGCAATCCAGACTACACTAGAAAATACATTTGCAATACTCACATACATGTACGGAGTTGCATCCATAATGTTAGTTCGTAAAATGTCGGCTCTGTTGTTAATATCCAACATGCCTGTATGATATGCAGCATTATCTTGAGATACAGTAGATAGATTTTCAACACTTTGAAGCATAGATGTTACATCATTGTGAATTCTAATGAAATTAGTTGATTCAGTTGGAAAAACCCAAACTGGATTTTTAGAAATAACATTATTATCAGCATCAACGGTTTCAGGTAATTTCTCAATCAAAGGTTCCAAATCTAGTTGAATTGCAATTAGATGTGTACGAATAGTATTAGGATCAGATGAGCCTATAACACCATCAAAATGGCCTCTTACCCTATCCAAAGGATAGATATCAGAATTATATCCATTGATAGCCATAACTCCTCCGAAAATAATTAAAGCTAAAACTCCGACCATAGATAATTTGTAAACAGTATTTGCCATTTTTTCTTTCTTCGTCATTTTATGTTGTTTACTTGATTTATTTCTTTTAAATTGAGTATGAGATAGGCCCATGTAAGCAATATAGAAAAATCCAATAGTTTGAATTGCAATGATAGGTACAAAGACGGGATTATTAGAAAAAATTGAAATAAAAATTGCAAGTGTTCCATAAACTCCAAAAAAGAGTTCCAAAAGAGTAGTTTGTGTAAAAGGTAAATTGTAAGCCTTGCCTTTCCAATCGTCATCTTTATTGATTATGCCATATTTTGGAGTTCTAAGAAATTCATTTTTCCTGCCAAATAGTGCATCAAATACTGCAACAGTGTTATTTACAGACATTCCAGCATTGTAAACTAACAATGCAGGCAATAGCTTAGCTTTAGACTTCCAAGTTTTGCCATACATGTTTCGTATAATCAGAACATATGCACCAGGTCCCATTGCAAGGTATGTTGCAAATGTAATTGCAGGTAGAAAACTAACAACATAAAGATTGACCTGACCTGCCAAAAGAATCGGCATGGCTAAAAATTGTATCAAAATCAAAGGGTAAACAATATGACGGGTCATTTGAATGAAAGCTTGAATCTTTGTCTCAACAGAAATTTTACGTTTTACGGCAATGTCCAAAAGTAATTTTGTTGCACATTGAATTGATCCTTTTGCCCAACGAAATTGCTGTC
>JACNFV010000091.1 GCA_014384445.1 Candidatus Nitrosopumilus sp.
CCTACAATTCCAGGCACGTTTAGTGTGCCTGAACGAATATTTCGTTCTTGTCCTCCACCATGAAACAATCCATCAGGTTTCACTCTGGGGTTTACCCCTCTAACATACAATGCACCAATTCCTTTAGGACCATACATTTTGTGGGCAGAAAAGGACATCAAATCAACATTCATAGATTCAACATTAACAGGAATGTGTCCTACTGCTTGTGCAGCATCTGTATGAAAAATCACGTCATGCTCATGTGCAATTTGTCCTATTGCTGCAACATCAGCAATTGTTCCAATCTCATTATTTGCAGCCATGATGCTAATCATTACAGTTTCATCTGTAATGGAATCCTCTAATTCTTTCAAATTAATTTCACCAAACTCATTTACTGGCAGGTATGTTACTTTTTTCCCCAAACTCTCCAAATGTCGTGCTGTATCCAAAACAGCTTTATGTTCTGTAACACATGTAATCAAATGATTTCCTCTATCAGCATACTTGGTCATCGTTCCAATTAATGCAATGTTATCAGACTCTGTAGCCCCTGAAGTAAATACAATCTCATCATGTCTTGCACCAATTGCATTTGCAATTATTTCTCGTGCATTCTCAACTGCTACTGATGCCTCATATCCAAACGGATGGTCCAAGCTTGATGCATTGCCAAACTTTTCAGTAAAGTATGGTAGCATCTCCTCCAAAACCCTAGGGTCTACTGGAGTTGTAGCATGATGATCAAGATAAATCGGAAATTTAATTTCACTCATTTTATCTCTTGTTGTATAATATCACTAAAGTCAGATAAATCATGAATTCTAGGAAACAGCGCAGATGCTCCACGATTAAGGTGAGCTCTCGTCATCCTGTGCAGAAATTCCTCAGGGTCCAATCCGTCTTTGTTTAATCTATCAATCATTAATGCTAGGTAGATATTTTCATTCTCACCAAACAATACGCTTGGGAGTATCTCCATTCCCTTTTCATCATATTCCTCAGGGTTTGGAATTGATGGATCTTTTAGAGATAAACAAAAGGCATATCTTGCTAAAACATTAGCACCAAGGCCTGTTTTGTGTTTTAACTGACCAAGTAAATTCTGAGTTCTAATGCTGAATCTATATCGATTAAACTGCAATTTTTTTAACTCCATTTTCATCCCAGAAATATTCTGAATGTTGCCTAGTTTTTCCTTTTCCAGGCAGGTATTCCATGGCATATGAGCGTGAAATGTATGGCTTCATTTTGGAATAATAATGCTCATCAATTTCAGAATCAGTTGAAAATATCACCACTTGGTGAGATGCATATGGGAAGAATTTTTCAATCATGTTATCACGATGACTCATATCCAATCTGGCAAGAGGAGTGTCAATCATGAATGGCAATGGCTTTCCAGAAGTTTTAGCCAATGCAAGCAACACACCAGTTGCAAACATTTGTTGTTCTCCTTTTGATAGCAAGTCTTTTGGAATTGGATTTCCATCTTTGTCATATAGTGTGATTTCAAATGATTCAGAATCTACAGTAACTTTGGTTATGAGGTTTTCTTTGTGAAGTAATCTTTGTAGTTCTTCTAAAAGATATCCTTCAAGCAATTGTAATTTCTTTTCTTTGATTTTTATCGTATATTCATCTAAGACTTTTTGAACTTTGGCTGCAAGTTCAGCCTGCGTGCCTGCATTTTTGTTTTTGTATGTGTTTGAAATTGCATTTCTAATTTTAACATTAATCATTTTAAGTTCATAGTTTTTGGACATCATTTGAGTATCCAGGTGTTCAATTTCATTTTTCAAAACTCCTTGCTCTTCATGCAATTTGTTTAATTTTGAAACTAGTGGACCAATCTCATCATCATTTGGGGCATTGACTAAAGCAACATCTACTTGGTCTAATTCATCCACAACGTTCTGGAATTCTATAGAGCCATTTTTTAATTGAGAAACATATATGGAATGTAAGTTTTCCAACAGATTCATAATATTTGACGTCTCCAAAGTTGAGAAATTAAACATACTAACCATATCTCCTTTAGAGAGGTTCTTTGAATCGAACACTGTAGACAATTTTGAGAAAAGTGTTTCTTTAATTTTAGATTCATCAGAAATTCCTCTCCAAAGTGCTTTTGAATTTAAAATGTCGGTAATCTCTTTTAATTTCTCATTCAAGATTTCTTTTTCAAATTGGTTTTTGATTACTTGTTCATCTTTTTTCATTTGAGATTTGAGGGATTTGATTTGTTTTGGGATAAGCGTGAATGGCAATGGGCCTGAAAGCAATGCTCGTAAATCATTTTCAAGTGAAGATCGTTTCATTTCTAAAAAGGCTTTTTTTGCCTTGAGGTCCTCTCTTTTTGAGGCAAATCCGCCTCCAATTTTGGAGATTTTAGCCTCAAGAGTGGCGATTTCATTGGAAATGGAATCTAATACTTCATTTTTATCAACAATTTTTTGTTGCAATCTTGCAGTCTCCTCCAAATGTTCATCCCGACGCTGCACATTTTGGTCATGTTCAATTTGGATAGTTTTTGCATCATCATTCATATTTCTCATAATATGAATTCGCAAATCATTATGCAATTGTTCTATAATATCTAAACCAAGAAGAGAATCAAATGAAGATTTTATCTCAATCTCATCGTGTTCGTCTTCTGCCATTCTTACAATCTTTTCACCATCAAAAAAGAATAATTTCGCAATTCCCTTTGGAATCAATTCCTCGATAAATGATTGCCATTGAGATTCTTCAACAGAATCTAGTCGCTTCCCATTCTTTTTTATTTTTAGTTCTTCTAAAATTCTACCATCATCATTATGCCAGGTTCTGTCTACTGTGTAATCATCAACTTGACCATTATGAAAAAATTTAAAATCAATTACAATAGATGTAGAGTCAGCAGCAGCAGTGGTTCCCAGATACCTGTGAATTTTATTTCCAAGAAATTTTTCATAGTCTTTACGAGATGTTTTTTTATCAAAATAGGATTGACCGTAAAATCCAATCAATATAGATTCAAACAGAGTTGTTTTTCCAGCACCATTTGTACCACCAATTAATACAACTGGTTTTTCAGCACTAGTGGTTAAATCAAATTCCACCTTATCTCTATACACTCCATAGTTTTTTAGAGTGACTTTGGTTAGATGCATTACTGATATTTCCTCTTTTCATCTTTTTTGATTTTTAGTTCTTTTTTGATATCATCTAGTTCTTCAAATCCTCTCCATTCTTCAGAGAGTATTTTTCCAATCTTTGGATAAATTTTGGAATGTCTCGTCATTCCTTGTGAATCAAATTCTGCGTTAAGTAATCTTGAAACGAGTAATTTTGGAACATCAGTTTTCTCACAGATATTATCTAAAATTTCCTGCTCTACTTTACTGAAACCTCCAAGGTCTTCTTGTATTGGAGATATCTTTTTTCCAGATATCTTCTCATAGAGTTGATAAACTGAATTTTCCCAATCGCCTTGCTCTATTCTCCAAATATTTTGAATTTCATGCAGTTCTTCTTCCAAAATTAGGTTCATTTTGGGGTCAGGGCCATCTTTTCTTATCTTATTTTGAGCCTCTAGTAATTTTGTGAGAAATTGTTTTCTAAATTCAATTTTGTACGGACCGGGCGTAATTTTTTCTGTGCCATCAGTGTAAAACATGACATGGCCATCACGTCGTTTAAAATCACGAATCTCCAATTTTTTCTCAGGATCTTGCGTATCCTTTAGTTCTTGACGTAACTCCAACAAAGGCAACATCCAATCCTCACCAGAATCAATTAGATTCTCCATTGACTTGTCTTTTTCAACAACAGTGCAAACCCAGCAACCAAATCTAGAATTACCGCATGACGGAGTACTTGAATCAACTACTAGTGGACATTCTGCTGCATCAGCATTTTGATATAATGCTAATAAATCACGATTATTGCCACCCCAAGGATTTTTGTTTTGTAGTAGATAATTCCAAACATCTTCTGTGATAAAATCACGTAATGGTGGATAAACATAAGTTTGAGCAAATTTAGAATGACGAGACAAACAACTTCCTTTAATTTCATAGAGATTCATCAGTTGTGCACGAGAACCACTCTCATCTTTTCTTGTACCTAAAACAACAACTGCTTCTCCATATTCAGATACTTTGTCAGTGATGAATTTATCAGCATTTTTTATTTTTAGTCTATCAGTACACCATCGAAAATTGTTTGTTGGTGCAGGATAACCTCGACCTAAAAGACAAACCCAAAAGGAATCTTTGATTTCAGGTCTAACTAAATTAGTTGAAATTGGCAAGCCTTGCTCTTTTGCAGATTTTTCCATAATATCCAAAGTACTTGTAATTTGTTCGACAATCTTTGGAGATTCAACTAGAGTATCAGAGGAGATAATGTAGATTTTCTTTTGTCTTTTTTCTTTAGGTAAATCAGATATTGCATGCCAAATTAGTTGTACCATACATGTAGAGTCTTTGCCACCAGAGAACCCTAGAATCCATGGCCTATTATCTGAAAGATATACTTCTCTTACTTCTTGGTAGATTTCCTTCAAAGTACGTGTTTTAAAGACAGATTCAGTCGTCATTTAGCCTCACTTTTCTCATATTCATCAATTGTCATATTTGCGTCACATCTTTGTAGAATGACATCAGCAGCCTTTTTGATTCCAGCTTTTTGTTTCATCATTCTACCATCTAGAATTATTTTGCCTTCCCAAATAGGACTATCACGAGCCCAATCAATTTTTTGCAGTCCTCGAAGTTTACCTTTCCATGAATCAGGATATTTGTTAGTAAGAACATAACCTACCATTCCCAATGCGTTTAAGACATTAGTGTGAGAATGAACAAATTCACTACGTAGTTCAGATGGAGATACTTTTTTCTGTGTTAATAAATTCCATTCAGGGATATTTTTAGAAACTGTATCCCAATATTCAGCAGTTAATTTTTGACTTTCTGGAGGAACTGTTTTTGTTTTTAGTTTTAACAATAGTTTCGTTGCATCTGAAATTCCATTTAATGTAAAGAATTTGGTAGAGCGATTAGAAATACTGGTCTTTTCCATTTCGGTTCTATTATGAAATATATCCAAATCATTTACCATCTTTACAATGAATTGTGCAAATGCATCTCTATGGTCATATAAAATGCCTAATGATTTTGTAGGTTTTACTGCATGTTTATTCAAATCTGCAAACATTTGCTGACTTCGCTTTAATCCCTTGTCTGTGAAAAATACAACAGATATAGATTCATTTCCAAGTTCAGGTTTTATTTTAAGGGCTTCCTCAATTGCTTTTCGTCTATGTTGTCCATCATTAATTAGTAAACGAGATTCCATTGAGATGTGCAGTCTTCCAATTTTTCCCTCAGAACCAACTGATGGGTCTGGTGTAAACTTCATTGCACCATCAACTGATGCAGTTAATGATGAAAAAACATATTCTTTGGGATTATTTACAATGTAATTTGCCATTGATGGAATTCTAGTATCACGTAAAACTCTCTGTGCACGAAATTGCGGAGGCAACTCTTCTTCATTGAATATGAATAATTTTGGAATAATTTTGAGTGGACACATTGCAACATAGAAATTTCTTCCTGCCTGCATTCCACGTAATGCATCAAAACTGTATGTTGTATCTAGATCGTCTGAATCCCTAGCCACAAACTAGGTAATATGGAAGTCTATTAAAAGTATTTGGAAGTTCATTATTACCTAATGGAAGTGGATTAATTTTATATCATTTTCAGGTCTTTTAGAACCTTCTCAAGCTTTGGTCGGACATCATTAGGACATGGATACTTGTAATCACCTTTTCTTGAAGAAGATTGACGAGTGGTCTTGCCATTATCTCCCAACACATGTGCAATCCAGGAATTTTTCAACGCTTTGCCATGTTTTTTCTTGTAAGAGTCACGAGCTTCTGCATACCCCATGATTATAATTAAAAAAATCTCCTAAATAACTTTGATTAGGGATATTTTAGATCGCAATTAACCAAGTTTTGAGAGTTTTTTAATATCTGCTGGAGTTAACTCCAAAGTCATTTTGGCTGCATCAGGATGTTTTACATTTTCACCCTTGTGGAAGAATTTGATAACAGTCTTGCCACCTATCTTTTTTGCTTCATATGGATATCCACCAATTGTATCTCGCATGTAATTTAATCACAATATCTAGTTTATAGAGTTATTCATCACAGAGTTCATTCAAATCAATTACATCATCAGATGAACCATCTAACATTTTATTTAGATCAATTGGCTTTTCATACTTAGGATCATTTGGATTCAAAAATGAAAGTGAAGAGTATGGAATTGCAGTATCATATGTACTTGAGAATTTACAACAATATTCTTGTTCAAAATCAATGTTAGGGCTAGATTTTTGAGATTCTAAATATTTTTCAGATAATACTTTGTACTTTACACCTTGTGTGTAATCCCAAAATAACGGACACCAATCAAGTTGTGGAACATTAATTCCTAAAGATAATTTTTCTAAAGCTTCTTTCTCAGTATTGACATGATAGTGTTTTTCTAAACTAGTCATTACTGATTTCCAATATTCATAAAAGAATCCCCGTCGTCCATTTGGTGTTGATTCAATAATAAAATCAGCATTATCTCGGTTTGCAAGAGTTGGCTCTAATGCAGTCATTATTGGACGGTCATTACGCATTCCAGTATGAGCTGCCTCACTGACATAGATGCAAATAACATCATCTGTGCCTCTAAACGACTGGCTCTGTACACTTTTAGAAGATGCAAAGGCCATAATTCGTGTTCCATTAAAAAATTCAATCTCAGGCGTGTTTCCAAAAGTAGTGTGTGTTATGATATCATCATGCATCCATTTTGTTCCATCAGGTCCAACTAGAGCACAACCTGTCTCTTTTTTATTAAAAAATAATTCATCAAATCTTTTTAAAAATTCTCTTGCTATTCTGAGTTCATTTCCTGCAAGTATTATCACATCATGGCCAGCATATCGTCTAAAACAATTGAAAGCAATGCTACGCAAGGCAGCTTCAGTTGCTCCTATTTTACGGGATTTATTGGCAATTACTCTATGATGAGATTGGATTGCATTATGATAGTCTATCTGATACGGAGTCATTTTTTGAGGTAGACCAGTATTGCGATTAATTGGTAATCCTATGGATTCATTGAAGAGTTCAAAATCAGAAGAAATTGTAGGTAAATTTTTTGAAATTGGTTTATTTTTTAGTAATTTTTGAATAATTTTTTTTTTCTC
>JACNFV010000065.1 GCA_014384445.1 Candidatus Nitrosopumilus sp.
ATAGTAAAAGTCATTTTTCCAGATTTTCCTATCGCCTCAATATGATGAGTATTTTTATCAGTATTAGGATCTGCAATTATCTTTACAGATGTACTATCACTTCCAATTCCAGATAAAGATACAAGTGCGGCTACATTGATGTTTGCTGGAAACAAAGAAACAGCATCACGAGCAGTACCTTCAAAAATTATTGTGGATGAAGTAATTGAATCTAAATTAATTTCAGAAGTTTCAAAAAATTTTGCACCCTTTAGTGAACGAGGATGTTTTGTTGTAGTAATAGATACAGATTCTAATTCATTTTTAATTGATTTTAATCCATCCAAACCAGCAATAGCACCAGAAGGAAGGTAAATTGTTTTTTTGAAATGTTCACAAGCATCATATAAAATATCATAAATTGATTCATCTAGTAATGCACCAACACTCATAATCATAAAATCACGTTTATTTTGTAAAATACTTAATCCATCATCACGTACAGCATTTTGAGATGCAGCTTCAACTACAATATTTACAGAATGAGATGACAGTAAATGAGAATTTTCAACAATTTCAGGTTTATTTTTTAATTTTGAAACAAGTGTAATCGAAGCTTCTTTAGAATCATCATAAATATGAGTCAAAATTCCAGGTATCTTACCAGAATCAATTGCAAGTGCAATTTGAGTACCCATAACGCCACACCCAAGTAAACCAATTTTTTTCAAGTATTCATATTAGAAAAGATCTCTTAATTAATTCTAGTCTAAAAATAGCCAAAATCAATAGATTAGAAAACATGGTTTATACGAAACTAAATGAGTACAATGGTTAGTCAACTATTTCAAAAAACAGTAGACTAACGTCTAGGAACATTCTCACGGTGTTTCTAGATAATTTTGATTTCCATTACAATAGAGGATAAACATCCACATTCTTGTCAAAATTTAACGCAACCTAAAGATTTTATTCAAACCAACTAACTATTGTTGTGCTCAATACAGTATACAAAGATGCAATAATCAACAGGGAAAAAATGCTATCCATACTAAAAGGTCCAAAATTTGAGCAAATTTTACAAAAAGCAAGAGGGAATTGGAATACATTTACACCTACTAAAGAAGAAGCCGTAACTGCAGGAATTGATAGTAGTTTTAACAACACTAAATTTCAGGGAATTGAATTATGGGCGACCACAGCGGTTTCAATAAAAACAAACGGAGAAGTTCTGGTAGATTTACATGATTCAGGATTAGGATCAGATATAGATCTTTCAAGAATTGCAAGTAAAATGGAAATCAATGCTTGTGAAAAAACAGTTGATGAAGTGGATTTAGTATTAATGGATGGCTCACTTCATTCACAATTTATGACAAGGCAATCAGCATTAGATGCACAAGTTGTAAAAATAATGAATAAAAAAAAGAATGTAATATTTATTGCAAAAACATCAAACACCAAAAAACAATTTGAGAATTTAGGTTCTCTTGCAGGTGACATATTTTACTATAATCACGTTACAAACGGTCCAGGTTTTAGTGAAATATTTGTAGAAAAAAATTATGGTTTTGATAAAATAATTTCATCAACATTTGTAAGATTAAGTGATTCAACGCCAATTATTAAATTAGAATTTTTAGGCGGAAAACATGATAATGACGAAATCAAATCAATTATGAATAAACTATTCAAGACCAGTGTAGGAGGGTATCCATATTCATTAAAACTTGCACACAACAACTGTAAAATATCAGATAAAGAACTTGGAAAAATGGTTAGTTTGTTAGGATTAAGTAATGAAATTGGATCTAGAGAGGTATTAGGTTGAGTCTAGGTTTTGTAGTGGGAGAATCAAAGCCCACATCAGTAACAGCAATTACATCACGATCATTATCAGTTGGCGAATATATCAAAATAAGTATCGACGAAGGAGACATTCTAGGATTAGTTGAAAGATCATCAGTATCAAGTGCAGCATTTACAGATGTCAAAAATTTTCATGAAGCAGAAGAAAGTACAGAAATTGCAGACATCAATAAAAGAGACAAAACATTCACGGCATACATAGGGATTTTAGGGTTTTTAGAGAATTTACGTAAAGGTCAATCAATTATTCCAGCAATTCCACCTATTCCAGGCACGGAAATTACACAACCAACTAATCAAGATTTAGAAGAAATTTTTAGTCCAAAAAAAGAGGGCTGGTTAAAAATTGGAAATTTGCTACGAAATAAAAAAATTGAAGCTAAAATAAATTTAGATAAAATTGTTTCAAGACATTTAGGAATACTAGCAATGACAGGAATGGGTAAAAGTAATTTAGTTTCGTTAATTACAAAAAAAATATCAGAAGTAAAGGGAACAGTAATAATTTTTGATTATCACAACGATTACACGACATTGAACATTCCAAACGTAAATGTGATTGATGCAAAAATTAATCCAAGGTTACTTGAAGCAGATCAATTTTCAGAAGTTTTAGAAATTAGAGAAAATGCAGATGTTCAACAACGTGTTTTAAGAATGTCATTCACACAAGAAGTGAAAGAAGCAGGAGAATTTTGGAACAAGTTAGAGTATGAAGTAGATTTACTTGTAAATTCAGAAGATAAAAAATTAAAAGAGATTAGAACGTCAGCGTATAGAGTACAAGATATCATAGAGGATGCACAAAGACGATTTGATGACATTTTAGATCCAGAGGTTGGGAATCCCATGGATTACATAAAAGAAGGGTGTACAAACATCATTAACATTTCAGAATTATCAGAAAAACAAGCAAACGTAGCAATGGGATTTTATTTACAACAATTACTAAAAGATAGAAAAAATGCAACCATAGCAAAACATGGAAAATCAAAAAAACAAAAAGATTATAAATTTTTTGAACCAGTTTTTATAATTCTTGAGGAAGCACACGTATTCATTCCAAAAGATCATGATACAGCAGCAAAATATTGGGCTGCAAAAATTGCCAGAGAAGGAAGAAAATTCGGAGTAGGGTTAGCAATAGTATCTCAAAGACCACGCAGCGTAGACTTGAATATACTAAGTCAGATGGGTTCATTTGCAATAATGAAAATCATTCAAGAAGATGATCAAAGGCAGATAGCCTCAGCAACAGAATCTACCAGTCGTGAATTGATATCACAATTGACGTCATTAAACGTAGGAGATGCAGTTCTTGTAGGACAATGGACAAATTTACCATCAATGGTTCATGTTGAAGAAGTTAAAGAAAAGAAAATGGGAGCAGATCAAAGTGCAACTAAAGCTTGGATAAAGGCAGATAAAATGAAAAATGTCGGAGTAGAATCTACACAAGGGTTAGTTCAAAAAGATTTGTTGTTAGACTAATGTTATTTTCACATATTGCAGATACACATTTGGGATTAGTTCAGTATGGCTCTAATGAAAGAGAACAAGATGTGTATGATGTTTTCAATCAAGCAATCGACAGATCAATTAAAGATAATGTGGATTTTGTAATATTTGCAGGAGATATTTTTCACGTACCTAATCCAAATGGCACAGCAGTAATACAGATGGGAAATGCATTAAAACGTCTAAAACAAAATAACATTGATTCATTTTTTATTCTAGGTGATCATGACATTAGTAGAATCAGAGGAACTCCAATTCCATACATATACCATAATTTAGAATTTTCAAAATACATAGGTAATGGAAAACCAATAGAATACAAAGGAATAATGTTGGCGGGTTTAGATAAAATAAGAAAAAATGAAATGTCACAATACGAAGAAACATTTTCAAATTTAGATAAAAGTGTTGAAAAATTTTCAGGGCATAAAATATTGGTGCTACATCAAGGTATTACAGAGTTTAACAAATTTGCAGGGGAATTACAATCAACAGATCTACCAAAAAATTTTACATATTATGCAATGGGGCATTTACATGATAAAGACATCAAGCAATTTAATCATCTAAATGGACCAATCGCGTATCCAGGATCAATTGAACTAACAACTAGTGAAGGAATTAAGGAGACCAAAAAAGGATTTTTTGAAGTAGATATTTCAGGAAATGAGGCAATACCAAATTGGATTGAACTAGATACCAGGCCTCAATTTTCAGTTAATGCTGATTACAAAGAATTAACAAAAACAATTGACGAAGTTATAGAGAAAATTAGTGATTTTACAAAAAAACCCATAATTGAAGTAAAAATACAGGGTAATGACATAGATACAGACCACATTCAGGCACAAATTACAAGATTGAATTCACGTGTACTCAGATGTCAATGGAAAATCACTACAAAACAAATATCAGATTCATCCGTATTTTTAGATAGACCAAGTGTAATTGAGGATGAAATGTTCAGGCTTTCAACAGAGGCATTAGGTTCAGAACAAGATGCAAATTTTGTCATAAAAGAACTGCTTCCAGTACTATCAACAGACGGAATAGATCAAGCACTGCAAATAATTTTAGAAAATTATGAGAAATTCAAAAAGGAAGAAAATCAATGATAACATCAATTGAATTAGTAGACTTTTTGTCACATTCAGATACAAAATTAAAATTCGAAGAGGGGGTAACTATTTTTGTAGGAGATAACGGTGCAGGAAAATCAAGCATCATTGATGCAATTACATTTTCACTATTTGGTCAACATACAAGAAAATCAAATAAGGGATTAATCAGGAGGGGAACAAATCAAGGATATGCAAAAATAGAATTTTCAATAAAAGACAAACAATACGAAACAGTGAGAAAAATAGATAGCAAAGGAGGGTTATCTGCAATATTTTCTGAAACAACAAACAACGATAGAGTGGAAATTGCAGCAGGGGAAAGAAAACAGTTTGGGGAATCAATGACAGAGCAAGTTGAAAAAACAATAGGAATGGACTTTGAAAAATTAAAAATAGCATCAATTGTTCAGCAGGGGGAATTAAATGCAATAATTAATGCAAAACCAAAAGAATTCAAAGAATTACTTAATGCAATAATAGGGATAGACAAACTAGATATCGCATCAGAATCGATGAAAAAAGTTACAAAAGAATTCCGTGAAAAAATTAGAACAGAATTAGGATACGATGATACACATATAGAGATTTTAACAAAAGATTTTGAAAAATATCAATGTGAGATAAAAGAAACAGAACCTGAGAAAAATCAATTAGAATTACAGAAAAAAGAGATAGAAAAAGAACTCGTAGAATTACAGGAAAAAGAGGAAATTGAAACGCCAAAAAGAGATAAGATAAATCAATTAGAATTACAGAAAAAAGAACTTGTAAGATACGTAAAAGAAACAATCGAAGGAATTCAGCAAGAAATTAAAGAAAATGAGCGTAAAATACATGATTGTAAAAATTGTTTTGAAGAATTAAAATTAAAACAAGATTTTGAGAGAAAGCTAGAAAAAGTTGAAGAAGAAGATAAAGAGGTAATTAAAAAAATACAAGAGATAACAAGTCAAACAGTATCGCTAAAAGGAAAACAGGAATTAAAAAGAGATAAGATAAATCAATTAGAATTACAGAAAAAAGAACTTGTAAGATACGTAAAAGAAACAATCGAAGGAATTCAGCAAGAAATTAAAGAAAATGAGCGTAAAATACATGATTGTAAAAATTGTTTTGAAGAATTAAAATTAAAACAAGATTTTGAGAGAAAGCTAGAAAAAGTTGAAGAAGAAGATAAAGAGGTAATTAAAAAAATACAAGAGATAACAAGTCAAACAGTATCGCTAAAAGAAAAAGAAAAACTGGCAGAAAAATTACAATTGAAAGATAACAAATGCCCAGTATGTGATTCAATTGTTGAAAAATTAAATCCATTTTTTCAAGAAAAACACATCAAAGATGAACTAATTAAATTAAAACAAGATGTGGATTTAAAAGAAAAGGAACGAATAATGTATTCTCAAGAAAGAGATAGATTTGTAACAGAATTGCAAAAAATAAGAGATGCAGAAGCAACACTCAGGGCACATTCAATTAAGACTAAAGAAGAATTAGTAGCAATTCAAAATAATACAGAAATTAAAAAAGAAAAAATATCATTAGCAGACAATGAAAATTTAGAGGAAATATCAGAAATAGATGACCATACAAAATTAATTTTTAGAAATATTTTGAAATTAGAATTAGAAACAAAAGGATTTGATGAGGGGAAATTTAAAAATATCAAGGAGAGAATAGTGGGAAAACGAAGTAATCTATCTCAAATTGATCAACAGATGGGAGGAGTCTTAGAGAAAATAGAAAAAGCTAAAAAACAATCCAGTGTTATTGAAAAATCAATTCTAGAACTTGAAAAAGTTAAAAAATACATGTCAAGGTTAGATAAAATTCAGAGCAGTGTTTTCAGTAGAGATGGATCAGTTGCAACAAGTTTGAGATCATGGGCATTAAATTCAATTTCAATTAAAGCTTCAGAATATCTATCAATTTTGAATACAAAAATTCAAAGAATTGCATTATCAGAAAAAGCCAGAGATGTATCTATTGCATGTCATTCAAAAACAGAAGTCCTAGAATTAGAATCTCTAAGCGGTGGAGAAAAAGTAAGTGTGGCGTTGGCTTTACGATTAGGAATGGCAAGTTTACTTGGTGCATCAAATCTAAATTTAATGATACTTGATGAACCAACAACACATCTGGACACTGAAAGAAAAAAATCATTGGTAGACGTATTATCACAATTATCAAGAATTGAAAAATCACAATTACCAATGCAATTTTTAATCATTACTCACGATGCAGAAATATTTGAGAATTCAAATGTCGAACAAATATACAAATTCGAATCTAGAGAGGAAGGAAGTAAAGTTACAGCGCTTTAGGAAATAATTTTACTTTATCCATCATAAATTTTAAAAATTCAGATAGCGACTTTTTTCCATCATATTGCAAATTCCATTCTTTAACAAGTTTATCATAGAATTCCCATTCAGATTTATCTTCTTTGAGATGAGGCATCATCATTTTCTCAAATGCATCAAGATTCCAATCAGTTGGGCACATTATATCAGTCATCTGAGATAATTTTCCATCCTTCATTTCAAAAGGATATGATTTACACACACCTGGCTTGAAATCATTAACGGTGCATCTAAAGACTTCATCAGTTTCTTCAAGGAATTCACATGCGCCATTTTTTTGTTTTAAAGCAAGATCGATCAAGCCTTCTTCCACTTTAATTCCAAGAGAATAGTCCTTTGCACCAATTAATTCTAAAAAACTTTCAG
>JACNFV010000063.1 GCA_014384445.1 Candidatus Nitrosopumilus sp.
CTCAACTTCATATCAAATAATCACATAGTTGCAGAATACAACTATCTCTTATCTCAAAGGGATTCGATAGAAGAAAGAATCTATGAAATCAACAAAGAACTAGGATAATTTGCTATCTAAATATCGCAATTATTCTACAAATCATATGTTTTTTGATGTGAATTAATTTGGCGAGATACCCTCATGTTTTCTGTATTCAATGTGGCTCTAACAAAAAAATGGTCTATGATGCAGTGATTTCAACCAAAAACAGGCACGATCCAGACAAAGAAGTGTCAGTTTACTGGTGCATGAACTGTGAAATAATCATTCGAATTCAGAAACAAAGAGTTCATGATAAAGTAACATCTGTGAGAATAACAATCTTCAAAAATAGTAAATAATCACAATATTGGATATGAGTAGGAATCCTTATGATTTTACAAAACCTGTAAAAGACAAAAAATATTTTTCAGGGCGAAGTGATGAATTAAAAGAAATTAACAATTATTTGGATTTGACGAAGGGTGATGATCCTTCTTTTTACAATATGTCAATTATAGGAAATAGAGCATCTGGAAAAACTAGTTTTCTTAATGTTATTGAAAATATAAGTATAGAAAAAAAACTATTGCCAATCAAAATAGCATTGAATAACGAGATAGTTGATAATGAAACTTTATTGTTTAGAGAAATGTTCGATGGAATATTCACACGTGGTGCAGAAAATGGGATGTATGGTGGTTTAAAAGATAAAATTTATCTAAATTTTAGAAAAGCAATTGATTCAATAACACTTGCAGGAATTCCAACATACATCAAACCATTAAGAACTATCAAACTAATACCATAACCTAACACTTTACTTTCTGAATCCATATCCACATAATTCAAAATAGATAGACTGGAAATCATTGGAGTAATTACAACCTTTACCATCTCTCTAAATACAGGATTCTCTCTTTCATAATCAGCAATTACAGGTGAGAATGAATAATAGAATTCATTGAACATACTCATGAATTTTGTGCCTGATTCTGTGGATAATAGGGAATTATCTCTCAATTCTCTTAATTTCTGGACTTCAGGTGCTAGTTCAGAACCATATGTTGCAGTTGCGATTAGACAACCACCACCATCAGATGATTTCTCATTATTTGTCTGTTCAGAATTTGTTTGAGTAATTGTTTTAGTCTCAGTAATTGTTTGTCCACCTTGTTTTGAATTGGCAACAATATCATAACTTCCAGCAACACCCGATTCAGGGATTTTAAATTTGAGTGAAAATGAACCACCATCACCAAGAGTTACGGTTCTAATTAGAATTGTTTCTCCATTAGGATCTTTAATCTCCAATGCTACAAAGTCACCTGCCACTCCATTTTCCACACTGCCATCAATTTCTACAGTGTCACCCCCAACAAATTGTTCTTTGTTTGTATTAATTGTGATGGTTTCAGAAAATGAAACAGGAATAATAGATACCAAAAGTAATACTGTTAAAAATAAAATTACCTTCATTGAATTCTCACCTGTGTTGCTGATTCACCAGTAAGTGGAACTCCTCCTTGACTTGGCCAATCAGAAAATACATTTGCATAAATATCTCCTATTCCAAACTCTGCATCATTTGGAATAAAAAATGATAAAGTCATCTCTGATTCTCCAGAACTAAGTGTTGTTTTAAATGAACCAATTCCTAAACTAGTCAAATCTGAATCAAACAAATTAATCGTAACAAGAGAACTTGCACTAGAATCAGAACTTAGAATTATTTTTGCAAATCCAAGTTTGCCTTTAGTAAATGATGAAACTACATTTCCTTGTTGATCAGTTGGTTGTAATGAAGCAATACTAATTCTAGCAGTAGTTGATTTTACAGTAAATGATACAGAGTCTGAAACTTTGTTTCCTGAAATTGTTGCAGTGGAATCAATTCTGTATGAACCGTTTTGGGAAGATTCTGGTAATTTGAATTGTAATGAACCACTTCCACTAGAATCAGTTGACACTGAACGAGATACAACACTATCTTGATTTGGACCAATTACACTAATGGCAACAGTGGTGATTTTTGAGGCAGAGACTTTGACTGTCACAAGGTCGCTAGGACTATACTGAGAGTCATCCACATAGACTGAAATTGAGCCTAAAGTTGTTGGGGTCGGTGTAGGTGTAGTTGGAGGTGTGTATGTTGTTGGGGCTTCAATTGTAGCACCACTTCTAGTAATTGATACCTTACCTTCCATCCAAGGATGAACCATACAGAAGTAAGGATACGTTCCATCGTCATTAAACCTATGAGAAAATGATGCACCGCTCATAAACAAACCACTATCAAAATTTCCATCAGGACCATTACCTGGTGTTCCGCTGGTTACAGTGTGAGCTGCTGAATCTGAATTAAACCAAGTGATTGTAGAATATTTTCCAGCTGAAAATGTACGTGGTTCATAACAAGAGTTTGTATTCTCACATCCTGGAGACCCTGTACCACTTGGAATTACGATATTCATTCCAGGTGGAATAGTTACTGGAGGTGTGTATGTTGGAGGGGTGTAACTAGGTGGAGTATATGTTGGTGTTGTATTAATTATTTTAGTTCCGACAATTTCAAGTTCTTCTGCTCCTCTTGGAAATGACATTGTAACAATTCTTGCAGATGACATTGTTTTTTCATCAAATGAAATTTCCTCACCATCCACTAAAACATAAAAACTATCATCACTGCCACCTCTCTTTGCATCAATTAATGTTCGAGGCAAGGTTAGTGTGATAGAACCATCGTTTGTGGCATCAATAGAGATAATCAATATTTTTGCATCAATATCGGGTGTGATGGCTTGTAGTTTTCCACCCGTTATTGAATAGGATACACTTATTCCAGACACATCAATTTTTCCACTATCTGATGTAGGTGGAGTATATGTTGGAGGTGTGTATGCTTTGTTAACTGAAACTATACCTTGCATCCAAGGATGAACCATACAGAAATAATCATATGTTCCAGATGAGTAAATTTTAGATGAATATGATTCGCCAGAATTCATTGCACCACTATCAAATACGCCTGTTGGACCACCACCATCAGGCGTTCCACTAGTTACAGTGTGTATTGCAGAATCTGCATTGTACCAAGTGATTGTTTCACCTTCATCGATTGTAATTCTATAAGGTGAATAACAAGAATTTGAATTCTCACATCCCGGAGACCCTGTGTCTCGTGGAATTGTTACATCAGTTCCATAAGGTGCAGAACTAGGATAGGTAGGAGTTTCTGGAATTGAATAATAGAAAGTTGTTTGACCTGAATTTCCGTCAGCACCATATTTTGCTGAAATTGTGTATGTACCCTTTCCATTCATGGAAGAATCTCCAACAAGCAATTCTAATTTGAATTCTTTGTCATTACCCACAGTAATTTGAGCAAGATCTACAATACTATTTTCAGGAGATGTAACAACTAGAGTTATTGGAATATTCTGTAGCAAATAACCAACGGTACCAGTAACAATTATTGTTTCACCTGCACTGTAGGTATTTTTATTTGTGTAAACATTGACTGAGATTGTTTCAGCAGGTTCTATTTCTGTTACCAATATTATCAAACCTTGCATCCATGGATGTACCATGCAAAAGTAAGGAACATCTACTGCTACAGTTGGAGTCCATTCAAATGTACTTCCAGCCATCACTAGACTTGAATCAAATTTCCCATCAGGGTTATTGTTTCCATCACTTGATGTGAATGTGTGTGCGGCACTATCAGTATTTGAAAAAATTACTCTCTCTCCAACATTTACTATCGTAGTACTTGGAAGATAGCATCCTGAAGATGTGTCTTCACATCCAGGAGCTCCAGAGCCTGCTGCAGGAACTATTGTAACATCTGCAAAGGCTTGATCGGATATTCCAATAAACAAAATTGCAATAATGCTAAAAATTAGAATTTGCTTCAATATCCTTCTAATTCTTGTATGAACTTAAGTATACTGTCTATTCTCAAAAGAGCGTAGTTTTTGTGAAGAAGAATTCTGAAGATCAGTGGATTTAACTAGGTTTGAGAAATTATGATACTCATGAAATGGAAATTATTGATATTTTCTGCAATTGTTTTATTTTTTATCGTTGATGTAATCGAACCTGTTTTTGGAGTTACATCATATCCCATAAATTCTCAGCGTCTAAACGATATTCCAACATATTGTATTGTAGAGCCTTCTGGACTATCTGCTGCCGATAGAGGGAAATATATCAACATGGCTAAAGAAGGAGTTTCTGAATGGAGTACTGCACTACAAAATAATGATCCTGCAAACTCTGCATTGTGGGAAATTTACTCTAAAGTGATTTCGTCAACAGATAGTACAAACAATTGTGACATTACAATTCATTTTAAAGGTGAAGTTAAACAATTAAGTGGAGGAGGTTTTACTACCATTGGTCTTTTTTCGCCTTCAACTCAATCCATTGATATTGCCTACAAAAATTTGACTGTTGGAAAAATCTACAATATAATTTTACATGAAATAGGACATTCCATAGGATTGGGGCATTATGTTTCAGATGATGATGAAGTAAACAAAAAATGGTATTCTGGAGATGTGTTTTCTCCTTCAATTATGATTCCAACAACTAATAGAGTACCTTCAATGATGGGAATAACAAATGCTGATGTGAATAGAGTTTTTTCAATGTATGGTTCTGATGGATTTTATGCATTCTCTCCAACCACTCCGTCAATTCCTGGTTCTCCATACATACCAACACCGATCACCCCTGTCAAACCAATAATTCCAATAAAGCCATTTGATATTATAGAAATTTCTCAAGAACAAATTATTGTAAAAAAATATGATACAACATATGTAAAAATTTCAGGACAAATAGATGATAGTATTTTCCATCAAGGAAACCCTGTGTATGTAATTGTAAAGAAACCTGGTTATGGTTTTGATACCCATAAAATCCAGACTACATCCAAAGGATATTTTGAATTACCTCTAGTCTTTGATAATAATTCTGAAAAAGGATGGTATGAAGTTGAGGCTAGTTACCTTGAACATATGGATACTTCTATGAATTTTGATTTCAAAGTTAGTTCAGAGCATATATCTACGCCTAGCATCAAAAATTATGCTACACCTGAGCCTAAATTTACTAGTAATTCTGGGAACTTTGGAAAATACTTTGATAACATTTCAATTGAATCAAAAGGAAATGAGTTCACAGTAAATTCACATCTGAGCAAAAACCTCCCTACAAAATCTTCAATCAAAATAATTGCAGAAAATGCATGTCCATCTAAAAAAGAAATTTTTGATAAAGATTTTATGCATAGTCCAGGGGAACGTATTTCATTCTCATTTAATCAACTAAGTAATAACAAACCAACAACTTGTACAATTCATTTCACTATTACTAATTTTGATGGACGACTTTTAGATACTGTAAAAATAGATTATGATTCTCAAAGTAAAAAACAAATTATAAAACAACTTCCAAAATCACTTGAAACAAAATACAATCAACCCACTAAACCCATATTTACAGAAGGTCAAAAAGAATATTTGATAAAACAGATAGATGTAAATTCTGTTTCTATGTTAAAGTTAAAAGATAGAATGGATACAACATGGAGTTATTTGGATTCTGCAAAATCAAAGTACACTGATTCACAATCAAAACAACATGTAACTAAAGCATGGAATTTATACAACAAACTCTATGATCAAAAATCCAACACTATACAAAATTTAGATGATGTGACATCAGATTATTTAAGATTAGAAGAACAAAAAAATAATATCGGTAAGAATTATTTTAATGACTTTTCCACTAAACTTGCAGGAATAAATTATGAAATAACTAAAATTGGTACTGATATGAAGTATATTTCTCAAGAATTAGATCATGCAGAAAAAGCTCAACATAGTCAAAAACAAAAAGAAGAAAAACAATGTTTCTTATTTTGGTGTTAAGTAGGAGGACGTTCCTAACCCCCCCCCATCATTTTGCAAATATTGGTTTGAATCCATAGAGACTTGAACCAGTTTAGAAATTAGAATGAATCCTTACAGCTACTCGCCATTTTGCTCACTAAATTTGCCCCCGACATCGTAGAATAGTATGGTTCACTGACCAAGATACGTTTTGCAAATATTGGTCAGGTATTTTCGGATAATCACATGCAAGATTATGTTGTGTTGGATTATTTTTGATTTTTTCAAAAATGTTAAAAATCATCTTAAAAGTACATCTAGGCATAATTTGGGAAGATTGTTTTTGAAACACCCTGGTTATCAGATCAAATGTTGTCCCGTATGATCAATTCAATCATTTTTAGGCATAAAATCATGATTTCATGTTATTTTGTATTCAATCTATAAATTTTATAAAGAAAAAATTTCAAAAATACCCATCAGATTATAAACAAAACATGATTTTGTAAGAATTGTCATGGAAGTTTCTAGAGAATCAGGCGATCCTATTGATGAGAAAATCGAACAGATTCGTAAAATAATTCCTGAATGTTTTACAGAAAAAATGTTGGATTCGGATAAATTAACAAAATTATTTGGTAAAAAATTGAATACTGAAGATGAAAAATATACATTTTCTTGGGCTGGCAAAAACGCCACAATACAAAATACTCGAACTTCAAGTAAGGGAAGTTTAATTCCTGACAAAGATGAATCTGTAAATTTTGAAGACAGTCAAAATATTTTCATTGAAGGGGAAAATCTTGAAGTCTTAAAATTACTTCGACGTTCTTATTATGGAAAAATAAAAATGATCTATATAGATCCTCCTTACAACACAGGACATGATTTCATATACCATGATGATTTCAAAAATAGTGTTCAGTCTTATCTAGAACAAACAGGGCAATCTCAAAATCGAATTAAATGCACCTCTCAGCCACAGGCACCAGCCAGATTTCCCACCGATTGGCTTTCTTTTATGTATTCTAGATTGTCTCTGGCACATGATTTTCTAACTGAGGCTGGTGTGATTTTTGTTT
>JACNFV010000114.1:0-2868 GCA_014384445.1 Candidatus Nitrosopumilus sp.
TGGCAGTTTTAGAACCTGTTGCATTTATCTTGGCAATATTTTTGACAAACATGGCCGTATCTAAACAGATTAATGCCAAAAAACAATCTTTCACTACTGGTTCTAAATCTGATATTGATGTTGGATTAAACGAAACAAAAGTAAAACTTTCAAAAATACTACGTGAATCCGTTACTGGCAAAGCTATAGTTATCTTACTTGGTAGTATTGTGATTGGATATATTATTGGTAAGGAAGGGTTTGGTCCTATCAAAATTGTTTTTGATGATTTGTTTACCGGGGCAATTGTGATTTTTATGATTGAAATGGGAATTATTGCAGGTCAGAGATTGGATGATCTCAAAAAAGTTGGCATTTTTCTTATTTCATTTTCTATAATCATGCCTACTTTTAATGGAATTATTGGAGTTGTAGTTGCCACTTTGATGGGTCTCAGCATGGGAGGCTCCGTTATGTTTGGACTTCTTTTAGCCAGTGCTTCATTTATTGCAGCTCCAGCTGTTTTGCGTAATGCGATTCCACAGGCCAATCCTAGTCTTTACATTACATCTGCGTTGGGAATTACTTTCCCATACAATATCATTGTCCTATTGCCAATCATGTTTGCAGTATCTTCATTATTGCATGATCCTGAAGGATCGATAGACTTATTCCGTTACTCGTTAAAGGATGTAATATGAAACTTTATCCTGTAAAACTACTTACAATTACTTGTGAAATTCTTGCACAAAAAAATATTATAGAAATTCTAAGCAAGCACAAAATTACTGGTTATACAACTTATGAGGTAAGTGGTAGCGGTGCACGTGGATTACGTAGCGAGGGTTTGACAAATGAAAAAAATGTTAAAATTGAAATAATTTTACGTGAAGAAAAGTTACAGGATGTTGTTGAGGAAGTTTCTAGAACTTTGTTTGCAAATTTTGCTGTAGTGCTTTATGTTAGTGATGTTGGCGTATTGCGTACTGAAAAATTTTAACAACATCCTTCGTCTAAACAAAGATTAGGCATTTCTTTTGATGTTTTTTTAACTTTTGTGATTAATTCTGATAATTGATCACTTGAAATCATGTACATTGCTTTTTTTCCTTCATCTCTTGATTTGACAATGCCGCATTTTTTTAATGTCTTTAGATGATGTGATACTAGTGGTTGATCTTTTTTTAATTCATTTACAAAATCATTGACACATAATTCGTTATTTTTTTGTAATAATTCTAAAATTTCAAATCTAGTTTCATCACAAATACATTTTAAAAGACTAATTCCATTCATATCAATTTAAATTTATATAAACTAATATTTATGTTATATTGTGAATTTACCTAAAAATATTCTATTTGTGTGCGTAGAAAATGCTGGAAGGAGTCAGATGGCTGAAGCATTTTTTAAAAAATATGCTAAAAATTCATTTAATGTCATTAGTGCTGGAACCTGCCCATCTCCCAACCTTAACCCTGTTGTTGTTTCTGCAATGAATGAAATTGGAATTGATTTGAAAAATCAACAACCGCAATTATTGTCAACATCCATGATTAAAAATTCTAATAAAACTGTCAATATGGGGTGCATGGATGAAGAATCCTGCCCATCATTATTTGTAAAAGATGTAGATGACTGGAATGTGGATGATCCAAAAGGAAAATCTCTTGACGATGTAAGAAAAATTCGTGATCAGATTAAACATAGTGTTTTGAATCTACTTAACTCTCTTGAATGTGATGATTGATGGCTTATTCTAATTTACAAATTTTTACCGTAGAGTTGATTGGAACTTTTATTCTTGTGGTTTTTGCAACCGGTTCTATTGTTTATGACGTTGAGTTCTTTGATGGTAATTTGGGAATTCCTTTTGCAGCGGTTGCACCATTTATTGCATTATTAATTGGAGTTTATTCTTTTGGAAAAGTTTCTTTGGCTCATTTTAATCCTGCAGTGACCATTGGATATTACGTTACAGGGCACATAACAAAAATTCAAGTTTTATATTATTTAATTGCAGAAATTATTGGAGCTTTGTTGGCTTCCATTTTTGTTTTAAGTTTTATTGGTGAGAGCGCAAATCTTGGAGCTAATGCACCTAACCATGATTTTTCAATATTTATAATATTTCCAGTAGAAGTTTTAGCTTCTACAATGTTAATGGGTGTAATTTTCTATGTTGTATATACAAAAGGCTTACGTGGATTTAGTGGTGTTGCAATTGGTGGAATTGTTGCATTAGATATTTTATTTTTAGCTTTTATTTCTGGAGCGTCCATGAATCCTGCTAGAGCACTTGCGCCAGCACTATTATCTGGAACTTTTGGTGATCTGTGGCTATATTTGACTGCACCATTTATTGGCACTTTAATTGCCGCATTTCTATTTCGTAAAAAATTTCAAGCACAAAGGGCTCAAATTAGGAATAATAATGACCGTATTGTAGATTGAATATGTCTGCATCTAGAAAATTATTTAATGATTCAAAGAAAGTAATTCCTTCAGGCGTAAATAGTCCTGTTAGGTATTTTGAACCTTATCCTTTTTTTACAAAAAAAGCAAATGGTGCATACATTTGGGATGAAGACAATAAGTGTTACATTGATTTCTGTAATGCCTATGGTGCTTTACTTTTAGGACATCGTAGAAAAGAAATTATGAATTCTGTATCTAAACAACTTTCAAAAGGAACTTTGTATTGTACTCCAACTGCATCTGAAATTGAATTATCTAAATTAATTATTGGAAATTTCCCTTCTATGGATAAAGTGCGATTAATGAATACTGGTGGTGAAGCTACAATGACTGCAATTAGATTAGCTCGTGGTTTTACAAAAAAGAAAAAAATTATTAAATTTGAAGGATGTTATCATGGTGCACATGATT
>JACNFV010000114.1:2878-6836 GCA_014384445.1 Candidatus Nitrosopumilus sp.
AAAAAATTATTAAATTTGAAGGATGTTATCATGGTGCACATGATTCTGTTTTAGTTAAAGCAGGTTCTGGTTCTGCACATAATGGTATCTCTGTTTCTGATGGAGGATTAGATGAGGTCTCAAAGAATACCCTGGTTGTGGAGTACAACAATATTGAAGATCTGCAAAAAACAATTTCTAAAAATAAAGATATTGCGGGTGTTATAGTTGAACCAGTTTTAGCTAACATGGGATTGATTTTACCTGAAAAAAACTTTCTTTCAGACATGAGAAAAATTACTAAAGAAAATAATATCCCGTTAATTTTTGATGAGGTTGTCACTGGTTTTAGAGTATCGCCTGGTGGAGCACAAGAACATTTTGGTATTAAACCTGATATTACAACTTTAGCTAAGGCTTTGAGTAATGGATTTACAATATCTGCAGTTGGCGGTAAAAAAGAAATTATGAATTTACTTTCTCCGGGGGGAAATGTTTACCAAGCAAGTACGTTTGCTGGAAATCCTGTATCTGTCAGTGCTGCAATTAGTTCTATAAAGACAATAAATAAAATTAAAAATAGGCTCTACTCAAAACTTGAACGATTCAATTTGCTATTTTGTAAAGAATTAGATGACATGGCTACTGATATGAAAATTCCTCATCAAATCAATTTTACAGCATCAATGTTTCAAATTTTCTTTACAAATACGCCTGTAACTGACTACAAAACATCAAAAAAAGCAAATGGAAAAAAATTCCAAAAATTATTCAAAACTTTATTGAGACAAGGTGTCTTTATTCCGCCTTCTCAATTTGAAGTTGTTTTCTTATCTGATGCTCACACTCAAAATGATTTAAACAAAACATTAGATGCATATCATGCTGCATTAAAGTCGGTGAAAAATTGAAATATGTAGTTGGTGCGAGGGGCAGTAAATTATCTATGGCTCAAACTAATTGGATTATTTCAGAATTAAAAAAGGTAAACCCTGATTGTGAATATGAAATTAAACCAATTACTACTAAGGGTGATACTGATACGAGACCATTATTTGCTATTGATCAAAAAGGAATTTTTGAAAAAGAAATTGATAAAGCCGTTGCAGAAAAAGAAATTGATTTTGCAGTACACAGTCTAAAAGATGTTCCTTCCCAATTGGATGATGATCTTATAATTGCATCCGTTCCAAAACGTGAAATAGTAAATGACGTGTTTATTTCATCTGATGGTTCGTCCTTAGATGAGATTAAACCTAACTCTGTAATTGGAACTAGTTCTTTAAGACGTGCTGTTCAGGTTAGGCGAAAAAGATCTGATGTCACTGTTAAATCTATTCGAGGCAATATTGAAACTAGAATTAAAAAAATATCTGGAGATAATTATGATGCCATAGTACTTGCACATGCAGGAATTTCTAGATTGGGAGTTGATGTGGCCTTTACTTCTTTATCTACTGAAGATTTCTCTCCTTCACCTGGCCAAGGTGCTATTGCAATTGTTGCCCGGATTGATGACTCCCAAACAATTGAAATGTTAAAAAAAATTGAAGACTCTGATACTCGATTAGAAATTGAGGCTGAACGTGCTTTATCTGATTTTATTGATTCTGGTTGTAGATTTCCTTTGGGTGCATATGCTACATCCGATGGCTCTAAAATGACATTAACTGTATATGCATTTTCTGTTGATGGTGAACAATCTCTACAAGTAACTCGCTCCGGAGATAAAAATAATCCAAAATTATTGGGCAAATTAGTTGGTGAGGAATTGCGTAGTAAAGGAATTAATGATCTTGCATTAAATTGGAGGGAGAAAGTAGATGAATGGAATACGACATGACTGGTAAAGTATATCTTGTTGGAGCGGGGCCTGGAGATGCCAAATTAATTACTCTAAGAGCTGTTGAATTGATCGAAAAAGCTGATGTTGTTTTGTATGACAGACTAGTCAGCAAAAAAATTATTTCTATGATTCCCAAAACTGCAAAAAAAGTCTATGTTGGGCGTGCGGTAGGTGATGACACCACTCATCAAAAAGGCACTAATGATTTAATGGTAGAATATGCAAAATCTAAAAAAAATGTTGTTAGACTAAAAGGTGGAGATCCAATTATTTTTGGACGTGGTGGTGAAGAAGCTGAATTTCTCAAAGATCACAAAATAAAATATGAAATTGTTCCCGGAATTACTTCTGGTATTGGTTCTGCAACATATGCTGGAATTCCTTTAACTCATAGAAAATATGCCTCATCCGTTGTTTTTGTTACAGGTCATGAAGATCCTGAAAAGAAAGAAGAAATTGTTAAATGGAAAAATCTTGCAAAATCCGTAGATACTATTGTTATAATGATGGGCTTGTCTAGAATTGATATTATTTGTAAACAACTAATTTTAGGAGGCATGGATAAAAAAATGCCCGTAGCTGTAATTCAAAATGGAACAACTCCACAACAAAAAATGATAAAAGGAAATGTTACAAATATTGCAAAAAAAATTAAAGAAAACAAAATTACTCCTCCTACAAATATAATTATTGGTAGGGTGGTTGATCTATCTGATGTTATTGGGTGGAAATAATGCTTAGTGGAAAAACTATTGCCATAACCCGTTCAGAAGATGATGCTTCGGAATTTATTTCACTTGCAAAAGAAAACAATGCCACTCCTGTTCCCTTACCTACAATAGAATTAGTAAGCAAAGGTGAAAAAATAGTTGATGAATTTTTAGAATCTGTCTCTAAATACAATCCTGATTATTCTGTTTTTATGAGTTCAAAAGCTGTAAAATTATTATTTAATACTGCGAAACAATTGGGAAAACTTGAAAAACTACAATTGGCAGTTGCCAATACTATTGTAATGTCTGTTGGACCTAAAACATCTCTTACGCTTGAGGCTGAGGGAATTAAAGTAAATCATCAACCCACAACTTTTTCATCAGTTGGTGTGGGTGAAGAATTTACAAAACTTAATGCTGTTGGAAAAAAAGTTATTGTTCCACGTAGTGGTGCATCCACTCCTTTTCTAAAAGAATTACTTTCTAAAATTGGAATTGATGTGTTGGAAATTCATCTGTATGATGTTTGTGCTTTTAGAGACACTACTCAATGGAACGGATTTAGAGAATTATTTTCTCAAAATAAAGTCGATGGTATTGTATTTACCAGCGCATCCTCTGTTAGGGGATTTTTTGAAATAATGTCCAAAGACTATGCTATGAATCTGTTACTTGATAATCTTGCAAAATCATCTGTAGTTTCAATTGGACCCTTTACTTCAGACGAATTAAAAAAATTCAAAGTCAAAAATACTGTTGCAGAGGTTCATACTGTTGCAGGCGCATTTAATGCTATGAAGACTACTCTGAACCCGATCTAATCAAAATTTAGCTTAAGCTATTTAGCTCTCCCTATTTTTCCTCATGTATTTATAATATAACGGAGTTATCTTTGACATGACAACCGAAAACCTCGATATTGATTATACAAAATATGATTTTAAAGACTCTACAGAAATGTATGTCCACCTTAGTAAGAAAGGAATTTCCAAGAATACTGTGATTGAAATTAGTAAAATGAAAAACGAGCCGCAGTGGATGTTGGATTTCAGATTACGTTCTTATGAAATTTTTATGCAAAAACCAATGCCAACTTGGGGTGGTGATCTTAGTACTATTGATTTCCAAAATATCTATTATTATGCCAAAGCATCCGACGGTGTAGCAAAAGATTGGGATGACGTTCCAGATAATGTCAAAAAAACTTTTGATAAACTTGGAATTCCAGAAGCTGAAAAGAAATTTTTAGCAGGTGTTGGTGCTCAATACGAATCTGAAGTTGTCTATCACAGTTTAAGAGAAGATTTAGCAAAACAAGGTGTTTTGTTTTTAGATACTGACCAAGCCTTAATTGATCATCCTGAATTATTCAAAAAATACTTTGGTAAAATTATTCCTCCAGAGGATAACAAATTTGCAG
>JACNFV010000122.1 GCA_014384445.1 Candidatus Nitrosopumilus sp.
TTTCAGAAAATGATGATATGAAAGCAGACGCTGAAATCATTCATGAAAAATACAAGTCAAAACTTGTATCCTTAGATGAAATGGAATATCAAATCAAAGCTAAACTTGAGGTAAGATTGATTGAGTTAGATGAACAAATGAAGTCTGCAAAAATGTTATCGTTTGATGCAAAAGTACAATTCAAGAGTAATGAAATCTCTGATGCAACATTTGAAACTGTGAAATCATGCACAACTGAGGTAATTGAGCATGTAACACATGAACAATCTGAAATTTCAAATGTAAAGAGCCGAATTGCCGATTTAGAATTGGAAGTGCAAGAGATAACATCCACAACAGAAACAAATATCCAAGACTCAGCCGTTTCATATCTGGAGATAGATGAACCACAAAAAGTAGTTCAGACAATACTTCCAGAAGCACCAACAGAACCTATCGCAGCATATTCAGAACCAATTGAATCTCATGTATTACCAATACCTGAAACTTCAACTGAATCTGAAGTCACAATAGCATTTCCAGAACCACCGCAGCAAGTGAAAGTGGAAACTCCTAGAGATGACAACGATAATGATTGGTTAGCTAGAATGGAAGCACAATAATTTTTTAATTTATTTTTTATTATTTTACCATACTGGTAAGTATGGTTTGTAATTATTTTTTATATCAAATTAGACAAAAAGAAGCAATTATGGGATTGGCACATCTATTCCCATAATTTCTCACACACTAAATTATTAATTCATAATTTAGATTTTAAACAATGTATTTTATTTTTATAAATTTATGATAATGGATTTGATATACTCTAAAAAAATTGAAAATAATTTGACAAAATTCATTTACCAAAATTGACAAATTATGTATTTAACACTTAGAAAGATCTAAATTCATACACTTTTTGATGTCTGAAAAATTTGATATTGGATTAGGACATAATGATTATACTTTAAGGAAGCAAGGAGACTCTGATTTTGTTTCTTTTTGGAGTGATCAGGCCAAAAATTTACACTGGTTCTCAACTTGGCATAAAACCCTTGATTGGAGGCCTCCCTTTGCTAAATGGTTTGTTGGAGGTACAATTAACGCCTCATACAACGCTCTTGATGTACACCAATCTGCAAAATCTGACAAACCGGCAATATTTTGGGAGGGTGAAAATGGTGATTCTAAAACATACACTTATGGTGATTTATTCATTGAAGTTCAAAAATTTTCCAATGTCTTAAAATCCCTTGGAGTAACAAAAGGCGACAGGGTTACAATCTATCTTCCGATGGTTCCAGAGTTACCTATTGCAATGTTGGCATGTGCACGAATAGGCGCTATTCATACTGTTATCTTTTCTGGATTCAGTTCTGCATCTATTAAAGATCGGATTGAAGATTCCAAATCTAAAATTGTAATCACTGCTGATGGTGGTTATAGGCGAGGGAAAATTGTTAAACTTAAAGAAGTAATTGATGATGCGATTGAGGGATTTGACTTTGTTGAACATGTAGTTGTTTTAGAAAGAACAAAAAATAAAATTTCTATTTTACCTAAGGATAAACTTTGGAAAGATTTGATGAAAACTATTTCTGATTCATGCGATGCTGAAAAATTAGATAGTGATCATCCTCTTTACATCCTATACACTTCTGGAACTACTGGAAAACCTAAGGGCGTTCTACATGGAACTGGTGGATATCTGACTCATCTTTATTCTACTTTCAAATGGGCATTTGACATTAAAGATTCAGATGTATTTTTTTGTACTGCTGACATTGGATGGGTAACTGGTCATAGCTATGTTGTTTATGCTCCTTTACTTCACGGTGCAACTCAAGTAATGTATGAAGGTGCACCTGACTTTCCAGATGTGTCTAGAATGTGGAATATTTTAGAAAAATATTCTGCTTCTATTTTTTACACCACTCCGACTGCTCTTAGAATGTTTATGAAATTTGGTGACGATGTTCCAAACTCATTTGATCTTTCTTCTTTACGTTTACTTGGATCAGTAGGGGAGCCAATTAACCCTGAAGTCTGGAAATGGTATTACAAAACTATTGGGAAGCAGAAATGCCCTATAATTGACACGTGGTGGCAAACTGAAACTGGAGGTATGATGATTTCCCCGCTGCCTGGTTTGGAGACAATTCCTCTAAAACCTGGTTCTGCAACCCTTCCAATTCCTGGTGTGGATATTTCTGTAGTTGATGAATTTGGTTCAGATGTTCCTCCAAACACTAAGGGCTACCTGATCATTAAAAATCCGTGGCCCGGTATGCTACTAACTCTGTGGGAAGATGATGAAAAATACAAAAATGTCTATTGGTCCAAATATCCTAGTTGTTACTACCCTGGTGATTATGCTATGAAGGACACTGACGGATACTTGTGGTTGCTTGGACGTGCAGATGATATTTTAAAAGTAGCCGGACACAGAATTGGTACTGCTGAACTTGAAAGTTGTATTGTATCTGATTGTGATGTAGCCGAATCTGCTGTATGTGGAATTCCTGATGAAATTAAAGGCGAAGCAATTATCGTGTTTACTGTTTTAAAGGATGGAGTTACAACTGATAAAAATATTTTAGAAAAAAATCTTACTACTAAAATTAGAATTGATATTGGACCTATCGCTACCCCTAAACAAATCTATTTTGTTTCAAAACTACCAAAGACCCGTAGCGGAAAAATTATGCGAAGATTATTGAAATCTATTGCAAGCGGTGAAAAAATTGGAGATACTAGCACTTTGGATGATCCATCCGCTGTCGACGAAATTCAAAAAATTATAACTAAAAACTAATATTTTATTTTAATTTTTTTAAATCTATTTCAGAAAGCATTTGAAACATTTCTTTTAATCCGTCATATTCTGACTTTGAATTTTTATCTAATTGATCATATTCTTTTTCTTTTATTTCGTCTAACCTTTGATTTGTTTCTGTAAAAAATACCTCATATTTTTTTATGTTTTCATCTGTCATCTGTGTTAGATCAAAAATCACTGTATTGCTTCCAAGCACATTCTTATTTTCATCGTAAAGACTTGTAGCCTGCAACAACCCTAAAAATGTAGTTTCATCTTGTCTGACGAATGTAATTTCTCTATCAGTCACTTTGCCTGTTTCAAACCATATTTTTAAAGAATCATTCATGGTTGTCCAAGATTCCTTTGACACGTGTTCAAATATCGGCTTTCCAAGAATTTCTGATTTTGCATATCCCAAGTTTGCGGCATATGTTGAATTGCAGTCTAAAATCATGCCTATTGAGTTGATCCTTCTCCACATTATTGGTGCGTCTTTCAATGTTTTTCTTGCTTCTGTTTGAGGCATTTTTTAAAATTAGATTAACTGCTTATTAAATTGAAATATTGCTAAAACCACTGATCTAAATTTTGACTTTTCTTCTCAAGTGCTTTTTTTAATCTGTTTAGTGTAGATTGTATCCTATCTTCAGAAAAACTTCTTTCTTTTACCAGATAATTCATAATTCCGTCATAATCCACCTCATTGAAGATAATTTCATCCACATCTGCCACTTCTGGATTCAGAAATATTTTTCTAATCTGTTGAAAATCTATGTCCTCTAGCTGTTCCTGAATTTGTGGGATGTCCTCTAACCTTGAATGCTGCTTAATTAATTTCATTGCTGTTTTTGGACCTATTCTCTCAAATCCGTTGGGATTGAAATCTGTACCAATTAGTATTCCTACATCTATCAATTCTTCTCTGGTCATTTTTATTGAATCTAAAGTTTTTTGTGTTTCAATAATTTCTGGAAGTACTTCGATGTATGTATTTCTGTTTGGAATTTTACGTCTTCCACTACTTGTAAAATTTCTTACTAATCTTTTTGCACCGCATAAAACTGAATCATAATCTTGACTTGCAGATGCATATGCTTGCCCTGTATTTGTTAAATGTGCTGCCGTTGCTTCTCCCTCTGAAGGCGCTTCAACATATGGTATTCCAAAATACGTCAAAAATTCTTTTGATTCTTTTACCATCCCATCTCTCATACTGGTAGTTTGCTGTGCATACTTTCTAGCATCTTCCATATTTCCTTCAGATACTGCTTTTTCGTATTTTATTGTCGCATCTTTTTTAATTTGTTTTCTACGTTCAATTTCTGCTGTTTTTAGAGATGGAGGTTTTCCATCAAAGACATAGACTGGTTTTATTCCCAGCGATAAGAAATTAACATTTCTATACAACAATCCACTTAGATGACTTGTAATTCTTCCTTCGGCATCTGTTAATTGCAATCCGTCTGGACCTCTTATGCTTGCTAGAAATTGATAAATTGCATTGTATGCGTCAATTGCGACTATTTTATTTGAAAATGCTTCTAGTGTTGTTTTCTCTCTTACGACTAAGTCTTTTAGATTTAATCCCATGATAACTTGATTATTTTATGGTATTTTGTCTTTATCTTTTAAAATCGATCTAATTTTATGTTCTAATCCATCTATTTTTTTATTTTTATGCACATGTGGAAATTAATTTAATGCCTCCTTACTTTCCAATGGGTATCTTGAAGTCTTTTGACATCCCTGATGATATCCAGGATAAACTTTTTGAAATAAAACTTCATTCTGATAAATCCGTTTTTAAAATTATTTCCTATTTTCCTTTATCTGAAACAGAGCGACAAATAATTATTTCCGTGTTGAACAAACCTGATTTCTCGGCATTTCATTCTATTTTCACTGACACTGTAACTGATGATGAATGGAATAAAACTAAAAACCAGATAAAACAGCGATTTCAAAATGAACTTTTTGATATTAACTCAAAAATATAATTTTAATCCCATTTGTTTTATTATGGATGATTTCTAATATTAAATGCCGGGGTAGCCAAGCGGTAAGGCGGCTGTCTCGAAAACAGCTACGTGAAAGCGTGCAGGGGTTCGAATCCCTTTCCCGGCGTTCTAAACTACACTTCTAATCTATATCGTCTTCTTTAATCAACGAAACAACTTTTCTTACTTTTGATTTCAGTACTAGTTTTTCATAAATTTGAACGTAAATTATTTTGAAAAATTATTAATCTACCTATGCAAGTCAAAAAACATTGTCTCAAACTGATGAAAATTTCCAACTAATTTTAAAAACATTTGAAATTAACAAAATAACTATTTTAGATGAAATTAAAAAATTACAATACAATCTTAGAACTGAGACAAGGTCAAGGTCACGGTCAGGATCTTACAAATTAACTAGACGTGCAAAAGATTTGTTTAAACTGGTACAGGCTGAGATTGATAGCGCCATGGTTGTTATGGTTGAATTAAGGAATCAAGAGCTACTGGATTTAATTCCTCACGCAACTGTAAATCGAAGACTGCAATCAATTCAAAAAATAATGAATAAGATATTTGATGCGTTAGATAAATTTGATGATCAGGAAATAATTCAAGAGCATTTTCAATTTCATATTCAAAAAATGAATGATGTTTTAGAAGACGAATCTTGAAATATTAAAAAATAAATCTAAAATATCTGCAATGATGTGTCCGTTTCATAACTTGGCATGCCGTGTTGAACATTCCAATTACCTGTGATGCTTACTAGATTCAGACCAGTATTTTCATACATGAATTATTTTGGTAATATTTCTTGAAATAATTCTAGGGGGTCAAAACTGTATTCACAGAATTTGTAATGAGAAATGTTATTCCAATTGCCGTTGCGCTAATTATCCCTGCTACTACGACAACTGTCCATTTAATTATATTCATACAACACCTTTCAATTTTTCAAAGTTAAATGTTTTGAAACTTATGGTTTCTTCTTATGTGATATGTTGATTCTTTATGCAGTGAGTTTTTTTAGTGTGCTGTCTGCTAGATTGGTATGGTCAATTCGGTTGAAGATCCTGATAAATATGAAACAATATCCATTGAATCAAAAATACGAGAAGGTGTTTTTCATAAAGTCGTCAAAGACTTGGAAACTGGAAAAGCTGTCTCTTGTTCTTGCAAATGTTGGAGTAAAGGAAAAAAGCAATGTGCTGCCATGAGGACCATTAATTAAAAAAAACTCTGTTTTCTTTTAGAATAATCAAAAATCCATGTAATCTGACGATAATTGGGTGTGCAATGCTATGCAAATTGAATCTAAATTGCCTAAGATGATGCTGACTTCTACACTTCAAATTTACTTGATTCGATAATTTGGGCAGATGTTTGAATCTTCTTTATGGCTTAACATCATTAAGTTTAAACTTGCTTCGTGGTTGATACTTTTTATGACTAATGAAACTCAGGTAAAAATTGAAAAATCAGAACTTTCTACTGGTGAATTGATTAGTCACTTTAGAGAAAAATGTTCAATTTGTGCCCATCATCGAATCATGCATGATGATTTGGGTAAATGTGAAGGAGTAATGAATAAACCATGTACTTCTGGCTGCGATAAATTTAATGCTGAATAATCTTTTTTAAAGTTAATTTATTTTTAATTCTTTAATATCAGATATGTCTTAAATTGCTGATGAGAGATTTTCACCCCGATGACGATGTAGCTTTTCCTAAAGGATATGTCCCTGAAGTAACACCTGATGACTATGATCCTGGAATTCCAAATCAACTACTTGATTTTATTTTAAGGTCTGAACCTACTGAAGTAGTTGATACAGATTTATTCGCTGTTATGAAAAAACGACGCTCTACTCGAAAATTTTCTGATAAACATGTCGAAACTATGAAAATTGACAAAATAATTGCAGCAGCTGATACTGCTCCTAGTGCTGGTAATTTTCAAGGGTTTGAAATATTTTACATTAAAAGTCCTGAAA
>JACNFV010000061.1 GCA_014384445.1 Candidatus Nitrosopumilus sp.
GTTGCAGTCTCTGTTAGTGTGTCAGCAAGTCCAGCTGATTCAGTTAGTGATGCAGATCTAGCTGTACCGACTGCTGTTGCAGTCTCTGTTAGTGTGTCAGCAAGTCCAGCTGATTCTGTGAGTGATGCAGAGTTGGATACTGCTGAAGCAGGCAAAGCAACAGAGTAATATCCTACAGATTCAGTTGCACCACCCCAAGAAACAGTTACATCATTTCCTCCAGCCTCTGTTCCGTGTGCAAAGGTTAGGTGACCAATGTTTCCTCCCATATCAGCATTACCTGCTAATGTTCCCAAGTCAATTTGAGGAGTAGCATTAGCATGAGTAACTATTGCCATAAAAATTTCATCACCAGTTGTACCAGCAACATTTTCTGTAATCGAAGTGGTTGCAGTATTTGAGGCAAATGTTGATTGAGTAACTCCAGATGAGACAATTGTTGAGATATCAACATTTGTGACAGCAGTTACAACAATAGCTTTTCTGTCATTGGCAGCACTGGTAGCAGTAATTGTATCAGTTCTGCTAAGTGCTGATGTATCAACATAATACATTTGGAGCAAGTTTCCGCCAGTAGCAGTTCCGCCAGTTCCTAGAGTATTTGCAATAATGCTATTTCCCGTACCATATACTAAACCAGAAAGTGCTGATTGTGATGCCACTGCAATAATAAGCATTGAGTTTGCAGTGTTGGGAGAAGTTATAGTACCAGTGGAGATTGACGTACCTTTTCCAGACCCAGTTGCAGTGGTACCTACAGTTGGATCGTTTGCAACAAACCATGGTCTTGCTTCAGTGTATGTCAAACCATTTTCATACGAAATCTCAACAGGTCCCAAATCATAAAGACTTGGGAAAACAAATGGAACAGAATAAGTATAATTTACAATTGTCTTACTATCAATCAAGGATTTTGTCCATGTCAGAATCTTTCTATCTCCAACTGTTATGACATTGGCATCAGTTTCTACCTCTAGTACTGAAGGAATTGTCTCAGTAATTGTAATGGTATCTCCACCCACAAAGGATTCTATGTTAATTGCTACATCAAAGGAATTTGGATTAATAGTTGGATCAATCTTGCTTTGAGCAGTTCTAATAATATCAAATTCATAGAAATCTGCTACATCAAATGTGGTAGCAAAATCAGTATCAATACCATCTGCAGTTGCATGAATGTCAACTTTGTATGTTCCCTCATCATATACCTGATAATTAGCCTCATAGAGACCAACTTCTGAGCCTAATTGAATCCCATTATCAGATGAAAGCATTGCGATTTGATTGCTTGGACTAGTGATTGTCATTAGTAATTCTGCAGTATCAATTGGGTGTCCTTCTGAATCAAGTACTACAATTACAAAGTCTGCACTCTCACCTGGATTATATGTACTCTTGCTAGTGTTTAGTGATACAAGTCCCCATGCAAATTCAGACTCAACAGTATGTGTTTCTCCATCTACAGTCAATGTAGTTACAACTTTGTAAAGACCTGGTTTTGTATCAGCATCGGGTGAGAATTTAATATTAAATTTACCATCACGTAGTTTTTCAATTGAAGCTGAGATTTGTTTTTGATCACCTTTAGCATCATAAACAGATATAATGATTTGTTCTTCCTCAGAACTCCAATGATTTAATTGGGTTTTGTTATCATTTGCGTCATAAATCTTTTCTATTTGTTTAGTTTTTACTTCAACACTTTTTCCTTTGTCACTTTGATCAGTTTGAGAAACTCTATTAGTTGTTTGTTTTAATTGTGATAATAGTAATTTCAATTGAGTTTTTAATTCTTTGATAGTTTTTTCATCAAGTTCGCCAGAATTTTTCAATGAGACAAAACTTTCTTTAAGATTTTTAATCAAATATTTTGTTTCAGCAATTTCATTTCTTGAATCATCTTCAATTGTATTTGGTGCAGCATCTGCAAATGGAATTAAGATGTTGATAAATCCAAGCGTTGGTGTTGCAATTTCATTTGTTTCATCAACCAAGCTTTGATCAATTTCATCCAAAATTAATTCAAGTTCTTCAAGTAATATCAAAGAGTTTTCTAACTCTTCAATTTCATTTAGTAAGACATCATATTCATTATAAAACTCTAAAACAATTTCTACATCATCTGAAATTGAATAAGAATCATCAATTAAATCAAGACTTGGTGTTACATCTAATGGAGTAATTTCAACAACTATAGGCTCAATTATGTCATTTTCAGGCACAATTTCAGTTGTAGTGATTGGTTCTGATATTATTTCAGTAGAGTTTGAGAGTATGGTTGGCTCTGATATTATTTCAGTAGAGTTTGAGAGTATAGAATTTTCTAATGATTCTGATTCCATTTGTGCAATTATATCTTCAATACTGATTTGTTGTGCTGTAACTAATTTTTCATATGTTGACTGTGTTTGCTCATATATTGCAAAGATTTGTTCATCATTTAAAACATAATCATATAGTGAAACATCATCAATTTCTCCAGAGAATTGGTTGTTTGCTTTTGTTTCTTTGTTTTTAGTGGTAACAGCAGCACCTACTACAATATCTTCTTCTGAAGTTAGATTCTCAACATTTTTGGTTTCTAATTTACCATTAGTTAGTGTAGGTATGTCTTTTACTTCTTGAGTTACTTCTCTTGTACCATTAACAAATATTGCAATTGAATCGCCATCAAAAGTTGAGGACAAAAATGACCAATTTTCAGAAATAATGCTAGTAGATTCTGCTGTAGTCCATTTGAATCCATCAAATACTGAGAATTTAGCAGTATTTTCCGAATTTACGTAATTGTTAATTGCTAGAGAAAATGATTTATCTTTACTTAGTATGGTAAATTCAGAGGATCCTGATGAATAGTCAGGTTTTACCCAAGCAGTTACTGTTAATCCATCTATATTATCAGTAACTGTAACATTTGTAATTTGTATAAAATCATCTTGGCCATCAAGTTCTAAAATTGTAACTTTTGGTTCATTAGTATGAGTTGATGTAGAGTTTGATTCCACAGTAGAGTCAGTTGTTGTGGTACTAGTAATGACTTGAGTAGATGTAGAGTTTGGTAATTTATTCAAGTCAAATGAAATTGTTGCTTCAGGAACAATTACTGATTCAGTTGTGGTTGCATTTACTGGGATAGGCTCAGTTGTGGTTGCATTTACTGGGATAGGCTCAGTTGTGGTTGCATTTACTGGGATAGGCTCAGTTGTGGTTGCATTTACTGGGATAGGCTCAGTTGTGGTTGCATTTACTGGGATAGGCTCAGTTGTGGTTGCATTTACTGGGATAGGCTCAGTTGTGGTTGCATTTGTTGTTGCAGTTGTTGTTGCAGTTGTTGTTGCAGTTGTTGTTGCAGTTGTTGTTGCAGTTGTTGTTGCAGTTGTTGTTGCAGTTGTTGTTGCAGTTGTTGTAATTGATTCTGTTGAATTTAAAGAAATATTTTTTTCAGAATCAGAAATAATTCCATCGAATGAAAATTCTTCAGCATATGCAATTCCCCAATAAGATGTAGATATAGAAAGTGGGTTTACGGCAAAAGTTGATAACAAAATAAAAATTAAGAAATATTTTGGAGTAGATTTTAATTTTGCAATTTTAAATTTTTCATTTTCAGCATATGCTAATACAAGAGCAGCAAATGGAACAATTAATAATAATCCAAGATTGTTTTCAGAAAATGAAGTAATTTCAAATTTATTTTGTGTTGTAATTGTATCAACTACAATTAGTTTTTCATTTGAAATAAACGGTTTCAAATTTAAAAATAAAGGTAATTCAGAATTTTGGGTAACTGTATTTTCAAATTTTTCAAAAGAAATAATTTGTAAAATAGATTCTAATGTAACAAATTTTGATTGGAATAAATTAGATTTTTCTCTTTCAAATATTCGTTCTAATGTTGTTATAAAAGAGAAATTGTTGAAAGGTACAAAAAATACAATGTTCTTTTGATTAGAATCTGAAATCAAAATGTTTTCAAAAAGTATTATGGAATGATTCTTTACATCGTGTTTATTGTTTTGATTATTTCTTATATCACTAACAGTAATTTCCTCTGACAAATGTATGTTATAATGATTTGAAATATTTTCAGTTGATTCAAAATTATTTAGAAATAAACTGTAATCACTGTCAATTAATAGATCTGAATTTTGTTCATAACCAAAGTTTCCATAAGAATTAGATGGAATGAAGAATCCAATGGATAAAAGAATCAGCAAGGACCAAATTCCAGCATTTTGTTTCATACATAAATTAAAGAAAAATCCAGTTTAAGGTGGGAGGTACTTATAGAAAAAACCACTTTCCAATATGGTAAAATCCAGATTTTTGTTGACCAAACTGGAAGTTGGGATTTTGGTGTATAATTAACCGATCAAAGAATTTCTGGAAATAGTGTTGTAAATTTTTCGAATTTTAATCCATTAATTTTTCATTAAAAGTGAATTTTTTGTTCAAGATAAAATTTCCAAATGCAGCAACAGAAACTGCAAGAATTAATGAAATATGATAAGGCATGTTTTGTGCATCAGTTAGATAAAACACCAAACCTAATTGAATTAAAGCACCTATGGTACTAAATGAAGAAAATTTGAAAAATTGAGATAGTGCTTTCTTTTTTGAAAAATCTTTATCCTCAAATGTCCAAAATTTATTTAAAATAAAATTACTAGATATTGAAAAAAGTATTCCAGTTAGATTTGCATGCATGTACCAAATATCTGGAAATATTGAAACTAATGAAAATGATGTAAAAAGATTTACAATTAATCCAGTTGCACCTACCGTATAAAATCTAGCAGCTTTTGAAATAAAGGAAGTTGATTGAATATCGTTTGTTTTTACTTTTTTTCCATAACGATACAACTTCCAAACTGATTTCAAATAATCAAATATAATTTTTCTATCTAATTTACTTGTACCGATTTTTCTATCGGTAAAGGTATATGGAATTTCTAAAGTTTTTACATCTTTTGTTTTAACCAAAATTTCTAGAAGAATTTTGTAACCAATTAAATCAAGTTTTGAATTTTTTAAAATATTTTTTTTAAAAGCAAAAAAACCAGACATTGGATCTTTTTGCTCTATATTTAGAAATAATTTTGCAATTTTTGTTGCTATTTTACTAATTATCTTACGAGATTTTGTCCAATCCTTAATCTGTCCACCTTTAACGTATCTTGATGCAATAACAATATCATAATGAGATTTTTTCAAACTTTCAATCATTTTAGGAATAATTTGGGGAGGATGAGAATGATCAGCATCCATGACAATAATTGTCTCTCCTTTTGCCTTTTGAATTCCATTAAAAATGGCAGAGCTTAAGCCAGATTTTGTTTTACGGTGTATTACATCAATAGTATAATTTTTGATTTTTTTAAAGTTGTTGATATATTCCTCCACTATTTTTCCAGTACCGTCAGGGGAATTATCGTCTACAATGATTGTTTGTGTGGAAATTTTTTTAGGTATATGTTCAGCAATAGATTTTAACATAGATATGATATTTTGTGACTCGTTATAGGTAGGAATAATGATTGAAACGTGAGTCGTTTTTTCATTGATTTGAGACACAGCTAATCTCTAGTTTGGACATTATTATCTGTTGTAAAAAAAATTTGCATATCCAGATTTTTAAAATTTGATATTGAAAAAGCGCGATTTCAGTTGAAAACATAACATGATTATTGAAAATCCAATAATAATAGAGAAAAATGGGATATTAAATTCAGGGAGGGATTTGTCAGGAGAAATAAGATGTCCCCAATTTGAAGGGCTTGGAATTTTTGAATAATGAGATGTTGTTTCAGGCCATGAATATGTTATTGATTGTGATTTATCAAAAACTCCAACATAAATTCCATAAATATTTGATCTTGTGATCACTTCGGTAGGTATTTTAAATTCATATGTAGAATGCGGGATTTTACTATAGCGATCATTTTCATTTGATATATTACCAATTGCTATAAAATCATGATGATTTTGTATTTTTTTAAAATAATTTTGTGTATTGATAAAAGAACCTCCTTGAATTGTAGGTTTGACTAGTTTTAGTTCTCTTGATTTGTTCCAGGAATCATCTGGAATATCTACCACAGGAAGTGATATTGGATTGAACGGCCACGTAACAGTTGTTCATAAAGACCCTGAAGGCAATGTATTATCATATTCACAGTATGATAATGTCATCACCAATCAAGGGCTACATTGTGCGACTAGAACCCTGTTTGCTACAACCAATGGAACATGTGCAATGGCATCAGCTACTGATGACTTTGACTTTATTGGTCTCTTAGCAGATGGTCAAACTGCTGATGCAGCAGATGTTGTTGGTGAAACCGTTACTGGTGGAGGATTAGATCCTGCTGTAGCAACAACAATAGGAATTGATGTTGTAGCTGCTGGTTCTGGTACAACAACAGGTAACGTCGTAACAGGAATCCAAAAGACTTTCACCAAGGTCAATGCAACTCAGGCAATTATTGCAGGTGCAACTCTTCAAACAGGAGCTGCTGATGCAGTATTTGCAACAAAGTTATTCACGGGTGGAGATGTTACTTTGAATGAGAACGACACTCTACAGATTACTTGGACCATAACGTTAGGTAATTAGAACTAACAACAAATTTTTTTCTTTTTATTTTTTATACTTAGTCAATCTAACAGATTCTATCAAATTTTTGGATGGAAAATAAAAAGAACTGACTAACGTTTTTTCCAGCTACTCGAAGGTAGAAGTAGAGGTTCCTGACGAAAGTCCAGTTGAAGATGGTACAGATGGGA
>JACNFV010000059.1 GCA_014384445.1 Candidatus Nitrosopumilus sp.
TGATAAATGGGATAAATTATCTGAGAACTTTGGTAAAAATGAAGATTAGAGCCATACTTTCACGCATAATGAGGGGGTTTAATGCTGAGAATCTGGCCAAAACTAATGAGATTATCACAAAGTCAGTCAATACTTTTGATAATGGCATGAAAGAATTTGGTAAATCAATGGATACGATCACTGGAGAACTATCTAATGATGTGAAACAATTCAAAGAAAGAGCCAATGAAAGACAACAAAGAGACAAAGAAAACATGAAGAAAATCTATGGAGATTCTAAGGTTAAGTTATGGTCAGATAATACAAAAGATTTCAAACTTTAACGGTTATCATGTCATTTAATCCTAGCATAATTTCTAACTGGATTACAAGATTCATCATTCTAAATTTGCTTAATCTTGCTTGGAATGCTTATTCTTTTGAAACATTGTATAATGCTTTCAATGGATGGGTAGGGGAGACTCATGCTCAATCAGTAGTTTTAATTTTGTTTTTTGGACTAGATTTTTTTGCTAATCTAGGGTTAATTGCTTGGCTTTATCCAAATAGATTACAATCTACAAAGTAGTATTCAGAAAACTATCACGTATTTCACTAGGGAGAAAGTCTGGTAATTTGTCTATACCTAGAGACTTTAGTTTTTCACAAACATCTTGAGTAGTTATTTCTGCTTTACTATTACACAATTTCCTATGTGCTGAAACAATATTTTCATCACTATTTAGAAAGTCAGGAGTAAGACCAAAAGTAACAATCCCTACACTATAACCAATCATGTGAGAGTGATCAAAAGGATTGTCTTTACTTGGTGGTTTTCCACAAATTTGACAAAAACTCTTTTTTTTATTTCTGTTATATCTAACTGGAATACCCCATCTGATGAATGTCTCCCATTCTTCTTTCGTTAAGAAAACTCCATTATTGGAATCAATACCTACCATGTTTATCCCAATAGATAGGGGTTAATCAAGATACTTTGTAATGTTCTTTCTTATTACTCATCTAATCTACTAAACATTTTATTCATTATCTTTAGTACGCATGAATTTAATCTAATTCTATTATTTGTATTTAGTAACTTTATGACTGACTTTTTTCCTTATTAATAAACAACGGGGAAACCTACGAATGAAAAATTCTCTTATTGGCTAATGGAGATGTCGCTAAATGAGGGCTATTGTTCAAAATCATCCTCATAACATTCTTCTAAGTGATCAAACACTAAATCATTCTGTATTTTGATATCATTCGTTGAAAAAAATATGATAACAGATTCAACCTTGTTAGCTATTGTTTTATCTACATTGATACCTTTGAGACTATCAGCATGTGTATTGATCATTGATTCTGATCCTCCATTGACAGTTTATGATGAATTGGAATGATAAATTTGCAATTTCAATAACTCTATAAACAATAATTATCTACCACAATTATGGCAAAAGACGAAATTGGTGGAAGACCAGTTACAATTACAAAAGAAAGTGGCGGAATTAAGGTTGTTTTTCATCCTGCAGCAAGTGGAGCAAAAAATCCTGATGCAAGAATGTTCCAAATTACATTAGGAAAAGCAGATCTAGATAAGCTCAAAAAACTACTCTGATCGCAATCCACTTCCATTTGGTTATTGTAGACTTCCAAATGCTTTTATCAGACTTCCATGTTAACTAGGCATGGCTCAAGCCCAAACTGATGAACAATCGGTCGGCAGTGATGTATATGGATTTGATGCAATTAGAGGGATTCAGGCTGGACGTGAATTTTACGTTGCAATGTGTCCACTCAAAATTATTCCAAAAATTTTCATCTTTAATGATTATGATATTCCTCCTGAAATGCGAGCTCAGAGAACTCTTCGAGAAACAAGAATTCCTGCAATCAAAAATTACATTTTGAATAATCCTACTGATTATACCTTTTCTTCACTAACTGCATCAGTTGATGGGAAGATGAAATTCACCCCAGCTGCATCCCTTGGAGATGAAGGCAAGCTAGGACGTCTTTACATAAACATGGATTCTAGATTTTTAATTAATGATGGACAACACAGAAGAAAAGCAATTGAAGAGGCGTTAAAAGAAAAACCAGAACTAGGTCATGAAATGATTTCAGTTGTGTTTTTTAAAGATGATGGATTAAAGCGCAGCCAGCAAATGTTTTCAGATTTGAATAAAAACGCTGTAAAGCCAACAAAGTCTTTGAATATTTTATATGATCACCGCGACACATTTTATCGATTTATTGTTAATCTCGTAACTATGGTTGATGTGTTTGAAAATAGAACAGAGATGGAAAAAACAACTATCTCAAATCGCTCATCAAAAGCATTTACTCTAAATGGAATTGCAGATGCATCTTTGAAATTACTCGGAATGAGAAAATCTAAAAAAATAACAAAAAAAGACGAAGAAACAATCAAAGAATTTTGGAAAATAGTTTCTGAAAATATTCCTGAATGGCAGTTATTACTCAAAGGTGATATTGTACCATCAGAACTACGCAAAAATTTTGTAAACACAAACACCAATTTACTAAACGCATTAGGAATTGCTGGAAAATTCTTAATCAAAGAATATCCTAATGACTGGCAAAACAAATTACGACATTTGAAAAAAATTGATTGGTCTCGTGAAGCCCCTGAATGGGATGGACGATTAATAATTAATGGACAAATGCAAAGACAGGCCATTGGAATTGATTTAGCTGCCAATGTGATAATGAAGAAATGTGGACTGGCCCTATCTCCAGAACGTCAGAAAATTGAGGACAAACTTTGAGCGAATCTGTGCTTGAAAAGAGAAGTTTTGCTGATATTTTTGAGGAGATTAGAACAGTCTATCTTAATGATAATCGTCCCTGGATCATCGGATTTAGTGGTGGAAAAGACTCCACATGCATGGTTCAGCTAGTTTGGACTGCTTTATCTTCCCTTCCTGCTGAAAAACTAACCAAGAAAATCTACATTATCTCATCAAATACGTTAGTAGAGGCTCCTCAGATTGCTGAGAGAATTACTGACAGTCTTGATAGGATGGAAAAATATGCTAAAAAAATTAATTTACCAATTGGAACCAATCTACTAAGACCTCCGACTTCGGATACTTTTTGGGTTAGACTACTTGGTTTGGGATATCCAGCTCCCACTACAATGTTTAGGTGGTGTACTGATATGCTAAAAATTTCAAATGCAGATCGATTCATTCAAGATACAGTTTCTGAACATGGTGAGGCCATAGTTCTCTTGGGTATGAGAAAAAATGAAAGTAATGCTCGTGAACAAGTCATGAATTTATACAAAATAGAGGGTAGCCATTTATCACGACATTCAAAGTTTGATCAAACCTATGTGTATACCCCAATTGAAGATTTTTCTTCTGAAGATGTTTGGAATTATCTTTTAGAAAATCAAAATCCATGGGGTGAGGAAAATCGTGATTTGCTTGCAATGTATCAAGACGCAAATGCTTCTGAATGCCCACTAGTAATTGATACAACCACTCCTTCATGTGGTGGCGGTCGTTTTGGTTGTTGGACCTGTACCGTAGTTGATAAGCAAAGTTATCTTACAAATTTAATTGAAAATGATGAGAAAAATGAATGGATGGAGGTTCTAGCTGAGTTACGGCAGAAACTAAAGGATACTCAAGAACCTGATGTTTGGGAAAAATATCGAGAGAGAAAAAGACGTAGCGGTAGAATTGATTTGAAAACTCATGATCCTAAATGTAAAAAATGTGGTACTCAAAATACTTTTTCAGCAGAAACCTGTAAAAAATGCTCAGAGATATTGATGAAACATACTCCAGGCCCATACAAAATGGACTTTAGAATTCAGTATCTGCAAGATTTACTCAAAGGACAAATGAAAATTCAGAAATTAAAAAATGATCCTGATATGGAATTAATTTTAGAAGAAGAGATTCATGAGATTCAAAGAATTTGGAGGATGGAGCAGGGTGACTGGAAAAACACTGCATATGCAATTTATGCTGAAATTACGGGTAAAAATCTAAACTCTGTACAAAATGAACTAGGAAATTTCAATGAAAAAGAACAAGAACTATTAGAAAAAACATGCTCTGATCATAAAATTCCATTCAAGCTAGTCAGCAATTTACTAAACTTGGAATTAAAATCTCAAGGAGCAAATAGACATTCCAAAGTTTTTGATAAAATTAGAACTGAACTATCCAAAGAATGGAGAGATGTTGATAATGATGAAGAATATGGAAAAATTATGATTGAACTTCAAGAGAAAAGAGCCATCAAAAACAAAGCAAAGATTCTTGAAATCGATGAAACACAGGGAGAATAACTTTGATTATCAATAAAATTTTCATTACTGATTTTGGAGTTTATGGTGGAGTTAACGAATTTGATTTTAAGACTAGTCCTGAAAAAACTATCATTTTATGTGGAGGAAAAAATGGTGCTGGAAAAACAACTCTATTTGAATCAATGATGTTGTGTTTTTATGGTAAGGATTTTGATGATGCAGGTCTTGAAAAACAATATGACAAAAAGATTCTACGTTCATTTCATAGTAATCTAGATACCCATTCTGTTAGTTCTAGTTGCTCTATTTCCATAGAATTTGAAATTGCATATGATGGCAAAATTCAAGAATACAAAATTACTAGAACTTGGCAAAATAATGACGGTAAAGTTGATGAAGATCTCTCTATTCAAAAATCAGATTCGCAATCAAATACATTCAAGGAATTAGATGTATCAATACCTGCAAGAAAGAATAGACATACAGAGGCTAGGTTCGAAGAGATAGATTCAATTGAAAAATCTGAATGGCAGCAGTTTATCAATCAATTAATTCCCAGAGGAATTGCAAAACTGTTTTTCTTTGATGGGGAAAAAATTCAAAGCATTGCTGATGAGGGTAATGAAAACAAGTACATCCAATCCTCCTTTGACACCTTGCTAGGCTTGGATTTGGTAACTCAATTGCAAAAAGATATTGGATTTGTGTTGTATAGGGATGCAAAAAAGAAAAAAGAAAATGAAAAGAGAACAGAGATAAAAAATGATACCATGACTCAAGAAAAACTAAAACTTGAGATGCTAAAAAAAGAATTGATAGAATTTGCTGAATTACGCAATGGTTATGAAAATTATAGAAAAATTCACAACAAACCTCAGCATTTAGAAAATTATGAATCCATGATAAGATTTGCAACAAATGAAATGCGCGATAGGGAATTTAATGGAAGTGAATTACAGTCTTTGTTATTTTTGCAAGACATTCTAAAAGAAAAATTAAAAACTCTGGAATTAAACATTGCAGAAAAAAATAACTCTATAAAATCAACTCATGATGAATTTCTATTAGCAACAGAGCGATTTGAAAAAATCGGCGGCAACTATTATGAGAAAAACAAAGAGATGGAAAAAAATGAATCTGAAATGACTTCAAAAATTGCAGTCACTGAAAAACAAATATCTGATTTATGTGCTGGTGAATTGCCTTTTTGTTTAGTTCCAGAACAGCTAGATGAGGTTAAAAAACAGATACAATCTGATCAAAAAGTAATTCTGCTAAACTATGAAAAAGAAATCTTTGAGAAAAACAATGAAACAATATCTTCTGCTTTGCAATCTAAATCCTTCTTACCTGATATTTCAATGGATGTTAAAAAATTAATAAATTCAGAACTAGTTAAATTCCTCAAAGAAGAGTTGGATGAAAAATCTACATCGGAGATCCTCTTTAATTTGTCTTCAATGCAAATGGAGAAAATTTTAACCCTAATTGAGAATTCTAAAGAATTAACAATTCAAACTATTGAGAAACTGACAAACTCGTATGCTATTCAAAAAAGAGCTTTGGAAAAGTTTGCAGTTGTTGGTAAGATAAAGCCTGAAATTGAAGAAATCAAATCAATAATGTCTGAAAGAGACTCTTTTCGTGACCAAGAGCGTGATTTGAAGGTAAAATTGGAGCAATTAGAATCTGATTTGGCTCAAAACAATAGTCGGCTCAAAATGCTCAACTCAAAGATTCGCACCAGTCTTGATAGACAGAACAGTTCTGAAAAGTTGTCTTCTAGTGATACAATGGCACAATCAGTCCTTGAAGTGTTGGATGACTATTCACAATCACTACGTAATGACAAAATCTCTTTGCTTGAAAGTAATGTGTTGCGAGGCCTTGATATTTTGTTGCACAAAAAAGACTTTATCAAAAAAGTAACTATTGACAAGGAATCCTTTGCAGTCAAATTGTATAACGGAAATGGTGATGAGATAACTAAAAACATGTTATCAAAAGGTGAACTTCAAATTTATGCTACTGCCCTAGTTTGGGGGTTGGCCAAGACTTCGGGTAGACCTTTGCCATTTATGATAGATACTCCACTTGCAAGACTAGATGTAGACCATAGATCCACTGTTGTAGAATCATTTTTCCCTGAAACTTCACAGCAGACTATAATACTATCAACTGATTCAGAAATTGATTTACACTACTATAGTAAATTAAAACCATACATTTCAAAATCTTACACCATAACTTTTGATTCATCAAAAGGCAAAACAAAAATCCATGAGGGATATTTCTTTGATAATGAGGAGATGACAGTTGAAGTTCAGTAGAATAAAACTTAGCTCAAAGAGTCAAAACTTACTTGGCAGACTAAAATCAAGAACTGGGTTGACTCCAAACTTGCTTGCACGATTTGCATTATGTCTATCAATTAAAGAAAAATCTATTCCTATCATTGATGAATATGATAAAGATGGAAGTGAGATAGAGCCTGGCATTT
>JACNFV010000105.1 GCA_014384445.1 Candidatus Nitrosopumilus sp.
TTTGCAAATCAGATCACTCAAATGCTACCCTCGATTCGTGATCAAAACTTTCTTGAGAATCGGATGCATGAATAATATTTTCACTAAATCCCAATCCAAAATCACCTCTTATTGAACCAGGATCTGCTTCAAAAGATTTTGTAGCTCCAATCATAATTCGTGTAGTAGCAATTGCATTATTACCTTCAATGATAGCTGCCACAACAGGTCCTGAAGTGATAAATGATGTTAGTTCACCAAAAAATGGTTTGTCTTTATGAACTCCATAGAAATTTTCTGCTTGAACCTGAGTAAAAGTAAACATCTTTAATTTTAAAAGTTTGAATCCTTTTCTTTCAAATCTTGATACAACCTCCCCAACAAGATTTCTAGCTACAGCGTCAGGTTTTACAATAAATAATGATTGTTCAGACAATTCTAATTCTTTCTAATTCCACCTTTGACGTGTTTCTTGGTCCACTTTAATTTTCTTGGATCACGTTTTAGAACTAATGCATTTTTTTTACATTTTGATGAACAAAACCATAAAACAGTTCCATCATTTTTAGCAAACATTGTTCCAGAGCCTTTAGATACAGGTCTATCACAAAAACTACAGGGTTTAACTAAGAGGCTCATTCATAATCACCTATTTAATTTTCTTTGCTTCCCTTTCTGTTTCTCTTAACATTAAAATTTCATTCATCCTAACAGAACCTTTAACATTTCTTGTAAGAATTCTTCCTTTATCCTTACCAGTAAGAACTTTAACTCTAACTTGAATAACTTCACCAGCAATGCCAGTTCTACCTACAATTTGAATAATTTCAGATTCTACTACTTCTTCAGTTGCACTCATTCTTCAGTCTTACCGCCTTTAAGTTCAGCAATTTTAGTGATAACTTGGTCGACGATGTGTTGTGCATCGCCAGCGTCTAAAATTGCTGCAGCGGCTGAAGTAATATCAATACCCAATGACTTGCCTAATTCTGATTTACTTGGAACAAATGCATATGCTGCACCTTGCTCCTCACATAGAATTGGAAGATGTGCTACAACCTCTGGAGGTTCAACATCTTCAGCAATTACAATTAATTTACTAGTACCACGTTCAATAGCCTTTGTTGCTTCATTTGTTCCTTTTTTGACTTTACCGCTGGTTGATGCAACTCTAACGGCTTCTAAGATTGGGCTAACCAAATCTTCAGGGGTTTCAAATTTTACATAGTAGGCTTTTCCCATAGTATTATCGAATCCTGTGATTGGTATTAAAAGTGTTATCTGGAAATGATTAACTTTACTTTTTGCAGAAATTTAAACATCAAAGCCTCTAAGTTCTCCTGACTTTCAGATTCAGCATAAATTCTAATGATCGGTTCAGTTCCACTTGGCCTTATCATAACCCAATTTTTAGAATCAATGGTAATTTTGATACCGTCAGAAACATCAGAATTTGGAAATTCTTCTTTTAATGATAAAATGACTTTATGAACATCGTCAGGAGAGCATTTCAATTTATCCTTCGTAGTAAAAGATAATGGTAATTTGGAAATTTCATCAGATAACGAATTATCAGCACTAGCTAAAAAATCAAACATTAATGCCAAACTCATACACCCATCTCGAACTTGATTGTGTTTACCAAACATGAATCCACCATTTTCTTCAAATCCAATTAAAGCATTAGTTGAAACCATTTTTCTTGAAACTTCAACACTTCCTACTTTAGTACGAATGACTTTTGAATTATATTTTTTAGCAAGTAGTTCAGTGTTTGAACCGGAATTCAAACAAGTGACCACTAAAGAGTTTGGATTTTTATTTAAAATGTGCTGGATAAGTATCAGTGCAGATTTATCACCAGTTAAAATATTTCCAAGTTCATCACAAAAAATACTTCTATCGCCATCTCCATCAAATGCAATTCCAAAATCAGCTTTGTTTTCTACTACAGTTTTTGAAAGAATTGAAAGGTTTTGAGGTGTTGGTTCAGAACCACGTCCTGGAAACATTCCATCCAGGGTTTCATTAATAAGAATGGTTTCACATTTCATAGTTTCACAAAAATTTGGTGCAGAAACAATTTGTGCACCATTTCCTAAATCTAAAACAACTTTGAAAGGTTTTGATTCTATAAGTTTAGAATCAATTTGTGACATAATTCCATCAAGATAAGTTTCAATGGCTCTAGTTTCTTCTCCGGTAACACCCCATTTTTCAGGATTGGTTATCCAAGTTTTTTTAGAATAAATGTCTTCAATAATTAATTCATCTTCACGAGAAATTTCAACTCCATCACTTGCTGCAGGTTTAATTCCATTGTACTGAGGCGGGTTATGAGAAGCAGTAATCATTATTCCACCAGAATAACCTAGAGTCTTTACTGCAAATTCAAGACAGGGTGTGGGAACAATTCCAGCGACATTGCAGTCAATGCCTATAGAATTAAGAGTTGAAGAGATAATTTTACAAATTACAGGACTTGATTCTCGACCATCATAACCAATCAAAATAGGTCCTTTTTCAAAATAGGTTCCAAGGGCTAAAGTCATATCATGAACGAATTCTAATGTAAAATCTTCAGAAAATACTCCCCGAATTCCATTGGTTCCAAAAAATTTTGCCATATTCTTACTCAATAATAGATAAATTTGTGTTTAATGGATAGGTCGTTGCGGGAGTCGCCCAGCCTGGTCAAAGGCGTAGGGCTTAGGACCCTATCTCTTAGGAGTTCGTGGGTTCGAATCCCACCTCCCGCACCAATCAATTTCTATGAATGATTAATAATAAGAAAAACTTGATCATACAAAGTCATGAAAAAAATAGTAGTTGGAATAACAGTTGTGGGTAAAGACAGAGAAGGAATTGTAGCGGCATTTACTAATTTTGCGTTTTCTAAAGGCGGAAATATTGAAAAAGTGAATCAAAATGTAATCAAAAAAATTTTTGGGATGTATCTAGAAGTTTCATTTTCTAAAAAAGTAGACATAAAAAAATTTGATATAGAAATTGGAAAATTATCAAAAAAAGAAAAAATGGATGTAAATACACATCATGAAACTAATTTAGAAAAAAATATCGCAGTATTTGTAACAAAAGAACCGCTTTGTATTCAGACATTTATTGCAAATAAGAAATCACTCAAAGGCAGAATATCAGTAATTATAGGTACAGAAAAATCATTAGAAATAATTGCAAAAAAAGCAAAAATTCCATTTATTGCAGTGGAGGAGAAAAATCAGGCAAAGGCAGAAGAACAAATTATTCAAATTTGTAAAAAATATAGTATCGATTTAATTGTGCTTGCAAGATATATGAGAATACTCAGTCCTAATTTTGTTTGGAGATATCCAAATAGAATTATCAACATACATCCATCATTATTACCTGCATTTCCTGGTGCATCAGCATATGCTCAAGCTTATGAAAGAGGCGCAAAAATTGTTGGCGTAACATCACACTATGTAACAGAAAATTTAGATCAAGGACCAATTATTTTTCAAGATGCATTTAAAGTGAATCCAAACGATACATTAGAAAAAATAAAAACAAAGGGACAAAAACTTGAAGCAGACACATTACTCAAAGCAGCTAAAATGCATCTTGAAAATAAATTAGAAGTACGTTGGAGAAAAGTTCACATTAAATCAAAGTGAATGACATGGTAGACATTAAAACTCAATTTGATCCACTTCTAAGAAATTTAATTAAAAATAAGAAACAGATAGCAATTATTCCAATTGGATCAATTGAACAGCACGGTCCACACCTACCAATTTCAACTGATTCAGACATAGTGTCTGAAGTTGCTAAAAAAATAGCTGATAAAAAAGGATATTTGTTACTTCCAACTATAACGTATGGAATTTCATTTGAACATGCACCATTTTTCAATCTTAGTGTAAGAGAGTCAACATTACGCACGATTTTAATAGATTTGTGTACATCACTATTAGCAAACAATATCAAAACAGTGTTCATAATTAATGGTCATCATGGAAATTTAAAATCAATTAAAAATATTGATATAAAATTACAGAAAATATTAAAAAATAAACTCAAAGTTTTTCCATTATCCTATTGGCATTTTATGGACAGAGATTTTGATCATGCAGGATTTGTAGAAACATCCCTAATGCTAGTAATTTCAAAAAATGTTAAAATGAAATTAGCTAAAAAAGGATTAACCACAGATAAAATGACAAAACAAGAGATATTGAAAATTGGAAAATTAGCTAATCAATCATTTCCAAAAGCTACAAAAAATGGAGTTTGGGGAGATCCTAGAAAAGCAACAAAAAAAGACGGAATGAAGATTTTAAATGAAATTATAGAAAATTTATCAAAAAAATGTCAAACTTACCTTACTGAAAGTCGATCATAGTCACACAATGATATTTTAATATAATCCCTCAATATGATACTCAATGAGTGATATAGATGTCCGTTGATATGGCAGTAAAAGTATTGGATGAGAGTATTAATCAGATCGTATTAATCAAACTCAAAGGAAGTAAGACTATCAGAGGTAATCTTTTAGGTTTTGACCAACACATGAATTTGCTACTCGATTCTTCAGAAGAAGTACCTACTGAAGGCGAGCCAATAAACCTCGGTTCAATTGTAGTTAGAGGAGACAATGTCGTTATGATATCTCCTCCACCGCCACAAAATTAGGTGATTTGCAATGACTAAAGGTACAACTTCTATGGGTGGATTTACAAAAAAGAAAGTTCACATTAGATGTAGAAGATGTGGTAAAAATTCGCTTCACAAGCGTCATCACCAATGCGCAAGTTGTGGATTCCCAGAGGCTAAACGAAGAAAGTATTCTTGGATTAAATGGTATACATAGATGCAAGAAATTGTCTTAATTCTTAGTTCAATTGCAGGAGTTGCAACAGCAGCTGCTGTAAGAAAAATGCCAAGAGATAAAAATCAATTATTGAGTCTAGGTGCTAGTTCACATATCAAAAGTCAAATTAATTCTTTAAAAATTGAAAAAGATATTCTTACAAAAACAATTTCAAGATTATATCAAGCTGAAAATGAATTTTCTAAAATTCAAAAAGATAAACTATTACTAAAATATCAACATCAATTAGGAATTATTTTAGCTAAAATAGAAAAGCTTGAACAAGCAAGTAACCATCCAGATTTGGGTCCAGTTGGAGATGGCTTGATTAGTTTAATGGATCAAAAATTAACAAAACTTGATGATAGATTATATGAATTATCATCAAAAATGTCAAATTCAAAAATTCAAACACCTGAAATAAAACAAGAGAAAGAAGAAATCAAACAAGAAATTTCAAAATCAATCAAAGGTACATTTAATTTTGAAAAACCAAAGGAAACAAAAATAGATCCAATTGCAATACCTCCAACAAAATCAAGACAATCATTTGAATTAACTACATTAACAAATATTTCAAGAACAGAACCAAAATTCCCATTATTTGAAAAGAAAGAAATTGTAAAACCAGTACCACAACCAAAAATAATTCAAACTGAATTAATTAAACCAAAAGAAGAAATTGTAAAAGAAATAACTAAACCTAAAGTAGAAGATAAAGTAGAAATTATTCAGTCAATTACACCAAAACCAACTTTTGAAAATAAACCAGATTTAAACAAAGAAGTAGCAAAAATAACAGAACACAAAGCACTTCCAGAACCAGAACAAAAACAAAAAGTATCAACAATTGATAATGATTTTGATGATGATACTGATGATTTAGATAAAATCAAGGGGGATATTATGAGAGTATTATCAAAACTTGATCAAGCAGAGGTAGAATAATTGTCTTATGATGGTGCTATGGAAGCATTATCAAATGATGCATTAAAAATAATAAAAAATAATCAAATAATTGGATTAGGTAGTGGTAGAGCTGCAACTATGTTAGTCAAATCACTTGCAAAATTAATTAAATTAAAAAATTACAATATCAAAGGTATTCCAACATCATTACAAATTAAATTAGTTGCAGAAAAAGCTGGAATACAATTAGTAGAAGCAGATCAAGTTAATCATATTGATATTGTCTTTGATGGGGCAGATCAAATTAACTCACAAAAATATGTAATTAAAGGAGGAGGAGGCGCACTACTACGAGAAAATATTTTGTTCAGTCTTGCAAAAAAAGTAGTTGTAATGGCAGATAAAACAAAATTTGTTAAAAATTTTACAAGAACAGTACCAGTAGAAATTCATCCATTAGCAAGAAATTCAGTAATTAATTCTATTAAAAAATTGGGGGGTGAATCTAAAATACGCTCCTTAGATAGAGGATATACATTTTTTACAGAAAATGGAAATATAATTTTAGATTGTAATTTTGGAACAATTAAAAATCCTAAAGCATTAACACAAAAAATCAAACAAACAGCAGGAGTGTTAGAATCAGGTATTTTTCTAAGAAAACCAGATATAATTTACAAAGCCAAAACAAATGGTAAATTTGAAATTATTTAGTAATTACAGTTCTTGCCACATGTTTACCATGACCAAGTTTCCCAATTACCTCAAAATTATCAGCAACTAATTCTCCTCTAACCATAGTCTTAACAGGCCAACCTTTCAGATTTCGTCCTTCATATACAATATAATCAGAAAATCCTCCAAATAATTCAGAAGTTACTTTCTTCTCTTTTTTCAAATCAATCATAGTTATATCAGCATCAGAATTTTTTGCAAGAGTTCCTTTTTGTGGATACA
>JACNFV010000119.1 GCA_014384445.1 Candidatus Nitrosopumilus sp.
ACTTGTCTAATTCTGATAGAATTTCATCATTTAATGAAATTGAAACTATTGGCATGTGGTTAATGTTATTAAATATCTTATAAGTTTAGCACTAAATGTTATTAACATTTTATAGATTTATTAATAATATTAAGAAAGATGTTCCATGAATATTCAGATTAAACTGGCAATTATTGCAATAGCAATTGTAATTCCACTAACTTCTTTTGCAGTCACTCAACCTAATTTTACTTCAGAGATTTCTACTACAGACAATTCAAAATTACAAGTGGTTACTTCAGCCACTTTTCTCTATGAATTTACACAAAATATAGGAAAAGAGATGGTTGATGTAACTCTGTTAGTACCAATGGGTGCAGATCCTCATGATTGGGAACCAACGATTAGAGATACAGAAAGATTGCAAAGATCTGATGTGATAATTGTCAACGGTATAGGCTATGAACATTGGATTGGTTCACTAGAATTAACCGGTATTGCCGGAATTCTTGTTGATACAAGTAATGGAATTTCAACTTTAGATTCTGCAAAACATGATGAAGAAAAACATGATGAAGAAAAACATGATGAAGAAAAACATGATGAAGAAAAACATGATGAAGAAAAACATGATGAAGAAAAACATGATGAAGAAAAACATGATGAAGAAAAACATGGGGCCTTAGATCCACATATCTGGTTAAATCCTGTATATGCTCAATTGCAAGTCAAAAATATTGCAAATGCATTATCTAATTCTGATCCTATGAATAAAAATCACTATCAATCTAACGCTGAAATATACAATCAAGAATTAAATTTACTTGATGCAAAAATTAGAACTGAGTTATCTGGATGTAAAACTGATTTCATAACTTTTCATGATGCATTTTCATACTTTTCTGAAGAATACGGTTTAACTCAACATACAATTATTTCTTCAACTGATTCACATGGTGAAGTCACTCTAAAAACATTAGAAAATATTGTCTCCCTTGCAAGAGAGTTAAACATTAAAATAATTTTTGCAGAAGAAAGCGCTTCCACTAAAACATCTCAAGTTATTGCAGATGAAATTGGTGGAAAAGTTCTTGTCTTATCTCCTTTAGAAATTGTTTCAGATGAAACCTATGTTGAAAAAATGACTCAAAATCTTGAAAGTCTAAAGGAGGCATTATGTTGAATGCTGTAGAAATATCCCATCTTACTGTCAAATATCCCGACATAAAGGCACTTGATGATGTAAGTTTTGTAGTCAAGGAAGGTGATTTTCTAGGCATAATTGGACCTAATGGAGCTGGTAAATCTACTCTTTTTGATTCAATGTTGGGATTAAACACAAAATATGATGGAACAATCAAATTTTTTGGTCAGGATATTAAAAAATCAAAAAAATATCATAAAGAAATTGGATATGTTCCACAAAATCCTGTATTCGAAAAAAATTTCCCTGCAACAGTTAGTGATGTTGTAAGAATGGGATTGAGAACTGAATCTGATGAAAATAAAATAGATGAAATTTTACAGCAATTATGGATACATGAACTTCGTAACAGAAGAATAGGTGAATTATCTGGAGGACAGTTACAACGTGTATTTATTGCAAAAGCTTTAGTTAATAATCCAAAAATTTTGATTTTAGATGAACCTGTAACAGGGGTTGATCAACAAAGCATAGAATTATTTTTTAGTATTCTTAAAGAATTAAATTCTAAACAAAAAATTACAATCATTTGGTCTTCCCATGATTTGGATGCAGTAAATAAATTGGCAAATCATGTTGCATGTTTAAATCGAACATTATTTTTCCATGGTGAATCTGAAAAATTCTTTTCCGATGATGCCCTTGTTAAACAATATTCTGAGGCATCCATGCAGGAACATATGCATCATCATTAATCATGTCTTTTGAAATTCTTACTTACAGTTTTATGCATAGAGCATTAATTTCTGGAATTGCAATAGCAATTTTATGCTCGGTGGTTGGGTTGTTTTTAGTTTTAAGACGTTATTCTTTATTTGGTGACGCAATCGCTCATTCTTCATTTGGTGGAATTGCATTAGGTTTGTTAGCAGGTGTTTATCCGTTATGGACGGCATACGGTGTTTCTATAATTAGTGCACTAATTATTACGAAAATTAAAGATAGATACAACATATCTGGCGATGCCTCAATTGCAGTACTTTTATCTTCAGGTATAGCTGCTGGGCTTGTAATTATTAGTTTTTCAGGCGGATTTACAATCGATATCTTTAGTTTTCTATTTGGTAGTATTCTTCTAGTTAGTGTAGATGACACAATTCTAATTTTAGCTTTAACTGGAGCGATTTTAATTGTAATTTTATTACTGTATAGACAACTTCTTTATTCCACATTTAATGAAGAACAAGCTAAAGTTAGTGGAATTCCTGTAGAAAAAATTAATTATTTAATTATTTTTATGGCAGGAATTACTGTCGTTACATCCATTCAACTTGTTGGTGTATTGTTAATTTCAGCATTGTTTGTAATTCCAAATGTCACTGCAATTATGTATGGCAGAGGTTTCAAACAAACTGCAATACTTTCAATGAGCTTTTCTGTATTTTCAGTGGTTGTGGGAATTTTGATCTCATACATATTTGATATTACTCCGGCTGGAACAATTGTCTTGTTATCAATTGGAATACTTGGCACAACGATGGGAATAAAATCTGCAGGATTATTATCTAAGAATTAATTAAAGAATTTAATCTTCTTTTATCATGAATAGCTTTTACAAAAAATAATACTGTTACAATAATTCCCAATGCAATTAGTGGCGATGCAATTTCAGCATATTCTATTTCATTACTATCCATTGTTTTAACTTGTGAAACGTCAACTGGAATTTCTATTATGTTTACTGTGCCAAGTTTGTTCCCTTCTTGTTCAACAAACCAAACTTTTCCATTCTTATCTGATGTCATAAATTGAATAAAAGATCCTTCAGTTGAAATTGGAAATTCTTTCAAATCATTGTTGTCGGGATCATAAACTCCAATACTATCCACTACGTGTTGTGCAAACCAAATATTTCCATATCTGTCAAATGTCATACCAAATGGCAATGCTTCATCATTTGAGACTGAAATTCTTTCAAAAGTCTCTAAAATTGGGTTGAATTTTGTAATTGATGTGCCTGTATGCTCTGCAATCCATACATCTTCATTTTTGTCAAATAGTATGTATTCTGGACCATCAAGTGGAATTTCCTTTGAATATTGAGTTATTTTCCCTTCTTTTGGATCAATTTGTCCAATTTTACCTGTGCCTGTTGCAGTATACCAAATATCCCCATCACTATCTATTGCCAGTGCAAATGGGAATGAATCTCTTTCAGGTAATTCTATGATTTTAAAAACATCATCATCTGGTAAATATTTCAAAATTTTATTTTTATTTACAATTGTAATCCAAATATTGTCATCAAAATCTGCTTGAATGAAAATTGGTTTGTTATCTGCCATCACTGGATCAAGGTTTGGAATTGTTTTTGTTGCAATTTCTTTTGTTTCTAAATCAATATACCCAATTTGATTTCTTGGAGAATCTGTAAACCATATTTTTCCAGTATTGTCCATAGTTAGGAACATTGTAGCTAAACCATTAAACGAATAAGATGAAAATTCTTGTGTTTCAAGTGAGAATTCCCATAATCTTGGTGAAGATGGATCACTTATCCAGATAGATTTTTTTCCATCATACAATGGATAAAGTGGTTTTGCAGTTTCTGGAAATTCATATTCAACTATTTGAGTTTGAATGTTTTCTAATCTTGGTTTAACTAAAACATTTACTATTTTTGATTCATTTGCATTTTCAGTTCTTTGAGATTCAATTTCTAATTCCCATTGCCCGGAAAACCCAAATGTTATTTCTCCTTTAAATTCTGTTGGAATATTTTCTCCCTCTTTAGTTATTTCCATTGGAATTTCAATTGGAAAAATATTTTTTGATGGGTTTGCCATTTTTACTTTAATTGCATTTGCATCGTATATTGGATTATTATTAAAGTCACTAACTTGTACTAAAATTGTATTTACTCCACTTGAAAATGGTGTAATTTGAATCTCGAATTTTGCATTATCAGTAAATTCAATTGTTTTAAATCCATAGATAATTTCTTGTGCACTGGCATCTTGGAATTGACCTTCAGGCAAAGTACCGTTTGTCAGCAATGCAACTACTCCTAATAATACCACCCCTAACGCTGCATCAACTTTGAGTGATCGTCTTAGTTTTCTATGGACATCAATTTTTCCAGATTGGAAGTTTTTTTCCCCAGTTTTTTGTATTCTAAATTGGAAAAATCCTCCTAAGGCAACCATCACGCTTGCAATTGCAATTTTTAGTATTATCAATTGTCCATAAACTGATTCGGTGATCAATCCTACGTCACTTTCTAGGAACCACATTAGTAATGGACCTGTAATTATCACAATTCCAATTGATATGATAAATGCAATTGAAAATCTTGGAATTAATGCAAGACTCATTTTCTCCCTGTTTTCTTCTTTTAACTTTGATAAGGAAGGCAATAGTGCAAATACAAAATAAAATATTCCGCCAATCCAAACTGCTGCAACTAAATTATGAATGTAATCTAGAATTAATGCTGGCGTTTCTCCACTTGCCGCACCATGGCCAATTAGACTTGAAGTTGAAATTAATGCCAACATGGCAACAAGCATTGGAATTTGAACTTTTTTTGTTACATTTGTTTTTCTATCTAATGTAAACCATATTCCAAGTAAAACTATGGTGATTATCATTCGAGCTAACCAAATGGTTCCAAAGTAAGTTTGAATTGATTCTATTGGCGACGTTTCTAACCTAACAGTTTGTACAGCAATCATTAAGATATTTGAAATAAAAATTAGCATCAGTCCTATGCCAGTAATGGACATAAATTTTTGATGATGTTTAATTTGAACTTGTTCTAATTCTTCTTTGATTGATTGTTTATTTTGAGTTCCCCAAATAATTAGAGATGCAATAACCACTCCTAAAACAATTGTTTGACCTACAATTCCTGGAAATCTTGCTCCAGCTTCTGGGAAAAATATTAGTTCTGCTGAACTTTGGTTATCTAATAACTTTGGATCAATAATTGCATCTCCAACTGCAAACAAAAATGCACCTGGAACTAAATGCCCATCAACTTTTGACAGGACTTTGGTAGTTGCTGTGTATACTCCATCTTCTAGTGGACTAGTTGTAACAATTAATGATTTTTCATCTTCATAATAGTCTGTATCCTTATTATCAATTTGATTTCCATTGTTATCTAAAACTTTGAGTGTACTAAAATTCAATTCAACTGGTTCTGAAAAATAAACAATTACTTCCGATACTCCAGTTGGCGCATTTGATGATAAATTGGGAATTGTTTCATCTGTAAATGGATGTGCTGATACAAATGGAATTGAAGTTAATGACAATACTAGTAAAATAATGAGAATTTTCTTCATTTACTAATTTAGTCTTAATTGATAATTTAAACAGTTTTCAATTTATTCGAAATTTGTACCAATCCACGTAAACATAATAATGTCTATTTACCATATGATAGTCGTGAAGATAGCAGTTTTTGGTTTCATTGCATTATTAATTTCCGTTGGAATGCTAACTCCATCTTTTGCACACACAACTGTTGAAGTTGAACAATACAAAATTGAAGTAGGTTGGAGTATTGAACCTCCTGTCGTGGGAATTAGAAATGATATTGTTGTTAAAATTACAGAATCTGGTGATTCTGAGGGAATTTACAGAGGAATTACTAGTGCATTCAAAAATCTAGAAGGTACTGTGATGTATGGCGGTGCAAGTAAAACAATTGATTTTAGCGGTGATCCAAAACCTGGATATTATTTTTCATCTATAATTCCAACTAAAACTGGAAGTTACCTTATGGATTTACAAGGTGAAATTCGTGATGTTACAATTAATGTCCAAATTCCTATTGAAGATGTAGAGAGTACTTCGGTTCTTGATTTCCCTCCTACGTCTACTCAAGGTTCTACCGATATTTCTGCTTTAAAAAATGCAATTTCTTCTATTCAACAAGATGTCTCTAAATTAAAATCCGGTGAAACTAGTACTTCTAATGGCGGTGCAGCATATGACTTTGCAATATTTGGATTGTCAATTGCCGCTGCAGCAATTATCTTAGCGATAATTGCTTTAATAAAAAGAAAATAAAAAAAGAGTATTCCTAAAATCTTGGAACGACTCTAGATTTTGCAGTAACTGCTACGATGCTGATGATTGCTACAGCTAGTACCATCATGGCAATTGTGCCAAACTCTGGAACTACTTGTGCTGTTGTAACTTGACCAATCGGTCCAGTCCATGAGTCTTCATCACCTGGTGCACCAATTCCTAAAGAAACTACTTCAACACTTATTGGATTTTCATCAGAACCAACTGCATCTATTTGATGAGTTGCAATGAGGTCCATAGAATGTAAACCAGTTTCTTCAAAAACTACTTCACCATTTTGAGTTGCAGTCAAATCATAGTTAATGTGTAATACATTGAATTCAAGTTCAACTTGAGTTCCTCCCATTACTTGTGAGTCGGAAATCATTACCATTAACTCGACATCTTCTGCTACTTCATCACCGTGATCATCACCATGATCATCAACGGTTTCTTCAGCTGCT
>JACNFV010000055.1 GCA_014384445.1 Candidatus Nitrosopumilus sp.
CACTAAAAGATGTTGCAGATGCAGGAAACATTAAGAAAAAAGATATTGCAAGATGCTATAGATTGTTACATAGAGAATTAGAATTAAAAATGCCAGTAGTAGATCCTACACAGTGCGTTGCAAAAATTGCAAGTAAATTACAGATATCAGAGAAAACAAAACGTTATGGAATTAAAGTATTAAGAGAAGCACAGGAACATGAAGAGTCAGCAGGTAAGGATCCAATGGGTCTTGCAGCAGCAGCACTTTACTTGTCATGTGTTAAAAATGGCGAAGATAGAACTCAAAGAGACATCGCAGAAGCTGCAAATGTAACAGAAGTAACAATAAGGAATAGATACAAAGGGCTAAGATTAGACCAAAGTATAGTGAGGACTTGATGAGATAAAATGCCACAAACAAAACCAATAATAGCAATAGTAAACGTAGTTGCATCTGCAACAATTGATCAAAAATTAGACTTGATAGACATTACAACTAAATTTCCAGATGTAGAGTATCACCCAGAACAATTCCCAGGAGCAGTATTCAGACTTAAGAATCCAAAAACAGCTACTTTGTTGTTTAGTTCAGGTAAAATGGTATGCACAGGTGCTAAATCACAAGAATTAGCAGAGACAGCAGTATCAAATGTAGTGAAAATATTGAGAAAAGGTAAAATTAAAATTAAAAAAGACGCCGTAGTTCAAATTCAAAATATCGTATCCTCAATCAACCTCGGTGGCAAAGTCAACTTGGAACAGGCTGCAAGAACGTTGCCAAGAAGCATGTACGAGCCGGAGCAATTCCCGGGCCTGATTCACAGAATGCTTGATCCAAAGACGGTCATTTTGATTTTTGCATCAGGAAAACTTGTCTGTGTCGGCGCCAAACTTGAAAGTGAAATTCATCGTTCTGTTCACCAAATCCACAGTTTACTAGAAGAAAAAGATTTGATGGTATACGAATAATCAAAAATTATAAAATTTAAAAAAAATTATTCAATTTTTAACGGTATTTCGACATTTCCGAAACTTTCATCGACTCTAAAATTATAATTTTTAGATGAATCATACAGAAATTGATTTCCACCATACCCGATATTTGGGCCAAACATCATATTGAAGATAACAGATGTTCCAGGGTTAATTGGAATTTGGCCAGATACAAAGTCCATTCCAGCATACTTGAATGCCTTGGAGCCGTCCCACACATCATAGTTACAGATTGAAGGTCCCGTGCATTTTAGTGAAACAACATCGCTGCCAGTATTTTCAGCTAAAATCCTTAAACGAAGCATAGCCTGGCCAGAAGAACTTGTTTCAAATTCGTTTCCAAAATTTCCAATTCCAGGATAGTAGTAGGTAATAGAACCCACAGGGTATGCATCAGAGAAATTTTTAAATTCAGTGAACTCAAGATTTTGCTTGATTTCTTTTTGGCAATTGAGTTTTTTGTAATTAGATTTAATGGATTCACATTCAGAAACTATCGGATCAGATACAGATTCAATAGAATTTTGACTTACTGAAATAATGCCGTTTTTTACAAGATGGTTAATTCCACTTAAAAAATCAGATTCAGTTATCTGACCTTCTGCCCACCAGCCCGCGTTGTTTTTGACCCATGGTGGAATTTCATCATTTTTTTCTGAGGAGTCAGATGAATCAACCTCAAGAATATTTGCTTTGATTAAGAACTGAATTCCTTGAATAAACGAGTCATCGTCAATGGAGCCGTCAGCCCACCAGCCTGCGTTGTTTTTGACCCATACAGGCACTGTTTCGACAGATTTAGACATGCGGAAGCTAGGGTCTATTTCGTCAAGTAGAGGATTCATGTTTTTGCCAGAAATTTTAACAATTGCGGCTGAAAAAATATCAGACGTAGAACCATCAGGCATAGTGAAATCAACATATTTTGCATAAACAGTGTCGCCGGGAATTGAAACTAGGCGATTTTTTGCAGTATCTCCGGAATCAGCAATAAAAACACGTCCTTTGAAAATTCCACTATACACCCCAGTTTCTACAACAGGTATTTCTAGACCATCAGGTGAAGAATCAGACCAGACATAAATTGTAAATTTATCAGCAAAATTGGGGTACTCTTTTTTGTTCATATCGTCATCATGTACGTAAATATCTACAAAAGAATTCGGAGAGATTATCTCTTGTTTCCAATACATGCTTCCAACATTGGAAGATTCAGCAAATGCCATAGGAAATGACAAAACAAGTAACGGGACAATAATTGCAAGAATGTTCAATAAGAGAATTTTTAATTTTCCTTATTTAAAAAATAACACTAGTAATGCATAGTGCTAAAGACATAAAAATAAAATAAGAAAAAGGGGAAAATTATTCCAGGTCTAGGTGAATGTTTAGACTTCCAAACGGCTCAGCGATTCTAAATTCATAACTCTTTGAGGAGTCATATTCAAACTTAGTTCCACCATATCCAATGTTGGGACCAAAGAGAATATTGAATTCTTTAGAGGTACCAGGGTTTAGATTGATTTGACCGCTAGTGAAATCCATTCCAGAGTACTTGAATGACTTTGAGCCGTCCCACACGTCATAGTTACAGATTGCTGGACTGGTACAGTTTAAACCAAGAATGTCTGAAGAAGTATTTTCAGCTAGCATTCTAACAGATAGAATTGGTTGTCCTGTAGGACTAATTTCAAATTCGTTTCCATCAGAATTTACTCCAAACCAGTAATAATTAATTGGTCCAACTTGAAATAATTCAGCACCTGTTTTGTAGGTGTGAATTAAGATTTCTTGTTTTATTGGTTTTTCACAATCAAGTCGTTTGTAGGATTTAAGAATTTCAGAGCATTTTTCAAGTTCATCTTCCAGTGCTGCGATAACAGAGTCATCGCTTGAAGATTTAGATTCTTTGGAAGACGTCATTTGGGTAGCAGGTTTATCTGCATTACTTGCTTGTTCAGGCAAGATCTTCATAACTCCCTCTTTGACCAAAAACTGAATTCCTTGAATAAACGAGTCATCGTCAATGGAGCCGTCAGCCCACCAGCCTGCGTTGTTTTTGACCCAGGACGGGATTTCATTGGTTGAACTTACACCCTGTGTAGTTGGAGGGATCTTCATAACCCCCTCTTTGACCAAAAACTGAATTCCTTGTACAAATGAAGCGTCGTCAATTGTTCCGTCTGCCCACCAGCCTGCGTTGTTCTTTATCCAAGGTGGAACTTCTGCAGAAACAGAAGAAACACTCGAAGTGACAAGTAGCAGTACTGCAATTGTGGAAATTGCGGTTAGCATGATTTTCATTATTCAAATTACAAAATAATCATATTTAATATGCTGTCAAATCAGAGTCTAGTGCTAAAAAATACGGCACTTAAATAATTAAAATTATAGTGCTAAAGTAGTTTTTAATGATTTGGCCTTAAATACGAATTAAAAAGTAATAAGGAAATGAATGAGGAAGAATGTAATTTCATTGCCAAAGATAAAAAAATTGGCAAGAGGGGTAAAGAACTGTCATTAGAAGATATCAAAACGTTTGTAAGAAATAAATTCACGGAAGTAAAAAAATCCGACAAAATAAAAGAACTAGTTTCATTTCAAGCCAGAAATAAATTTTTGATCATGGCACACAGTCAAGAAGAATTAAAAACTTTGGGAAGAATTGTTGCAAGTAACAATAAAATGAATTTACCGGAGATATTGGCAGAGTATGAAAAACATCTTAATTTAGCTCTAGAACGCATCCCCACAGCTAAAACACATAGCAATGTGCTAATGCATGTTTTTGGATTTTTTTCGGGTGAATTTTCAGATTTGGAGAGAAAAAAGTTTTTCGAATTGCAAGAGAATTATAAAAAAGGAAAAATCACAATTGGTGCAACTCTTGCAGAGGTCCATCCAATAACGTACAGATTTAATAAAACATACCTGGCTAGTCAAACCTATTTTCTTTTGTATGCAAATCTAGATGAAGAAAGCATTTTTACAATGTTAGATAAAAAATAGATAAAATAATTTAGCATTAAAACATGGCAAGGTAATCAGTTTATTTTCATAAATTACTATATTGTTTTAGGCACAGTTAGGCATCAGATAAAGTATAATGAATTCTAGTTTAAAAATACTTCAAGATGTCATGTTATCAAAAATTTACTTGACACATGATCAGGTAACTAGGGGAAACAATTAGAAATTAAATATTATTTTGGATGAGAGCACAGTTCGGTTAAAACGCCATTTAATGATTTAGGGTGAATAAAAGTAACTTTGGTTCCAGCAGATCCAGGTCTAATTTTACCTAAAAATTGAATGCCGCATCCCTCCATTCGTTCAACTTCACCTTCAATGTTGTCAGTGTCTAATGCCAGATGATGAAGTCCCTGACCTTTCTTGTCAAGGAATTTTTTAATCGGACTGGAGTCATTTGTAGGTTGCATCAATTCAATTCGTCCGTTTTCTAATTCAATGATAGCAATTTTTACTCCTTCAGATTCTACTGTTTCAAATTCAACATGATCTGCACCCAATGCTTTTTGGTAGATTTTTGCAGATTCTTCAACATCATCTACGGCAATTGCAATATGATCAATTTTCAATTAAAAAACAAGGTTTGTTTGGATATTTTAAGGGTTTTTTATCTTCTGTCCTGCTCAAGATATTCTTCCTCTTCTTCGTCAACTTCTTCTTCAAATGGTTCGTCTTCAACTACTTCTTCAATCTTTTCTTCAGGCATTATTACAACATACAAAGAACAGGTCTGCCATTAACATTTTTCCAATAAATTATGACGGATGAAAACTTACAACATAAAAAAAACAAATGTTGTGACTGAGCATTTGCGGAGTCTTATTAGGGGTAAAAACGTCTAATTCGCCATCTTGGATGAATTAAAAGTAAAAAAAGATTTTACAGGTATCTACACAGAAGAATCTCCGTGCGGATATCTAATGGAAATGAGAAAATTAGGGTATTCCATATCAGATTCAACGAAACCATTGTACAATTCAATCGTAGAGGAACTTGAAAATAAATTGTCCAGACCAATCAACATTCTAGATTTGGGAAGTTCGTACGGTATCAACTCAGCATTAATGAAATACAATTTAACAATGGCAGAGTTAAATAATTTCTTTTTGACTGAAACAGAACCTACAAAAAAAGAAACTAAACAATTCTATGAAAAATGTACTAGTAACGATGAGATGTGTTTCTATCAAATAGATATTTCAGAGGAGGCTCTAAAATTCTCCGAAGAGATGGGTTTGTGTAAAAAAGGAATCAATGTTAATCTGGATGATGAAAAATTAGAGATGTCAGAATTGTTGCCAAAAGTAGATGTGGTGATTGCAACTGGCTGTATTGGGTATATCGGATACATGGCATTTGTAAATTTGTTAAAAGTAATTAAAAACAGGCAGTCAAACTCAATTGAAGACAAAACAGAATACAACCCCCCAATCTTTGCATTTTCTGTTCTTAGAATGTTTGATATGAACGATATTGAAAAAACATTTGAGAGATACAACTACTCCATCGTAAAAAGGGATATGAAACCAATAATACAAAGAAAGTTTTCAGATGCTAAAGAAAAAGATGAAACTGTCTCCATGCTACACGGAATGGGAATTAGCACTAAAGAGTACGAGGATGACGGTAATTTCTATGCCGACTTTTATATCGCAAAATACAAAAATTAGGATTCAAATCGATATTAAAAAATATTGTGACGCAATTAAAACAGAAAAATAAAAGTACCTGATTTTTTAAATCAACATGCACGTGTAATTTAAAAGAAAATAGGAGCATTTGCAGAATCATAAAATAAATGTGAATGGATTTTAATTTACAAAATTTTAAATTTCATAAAATTACTTGAAATCATTGGAAGAATCAGATACAGAAGAGAAAATTTTGAAGTTGGTTGAGCAGGGTTTAGAATTATATCAACAAGGTGAATTTGGTGAAGCCGTATCGTGTTATGACAGCATAATTAAACTGGATCCTGAATACGGGGATGCGTATTACAACAAAGGCATTGCATTATTTGATCAAGGTTTGTTTGAAGAATCAAACAAGTGCTATGACAAAATAATCAAGATTGATCCTGCTCACAAAGAGGTATGGTTAAACAAAGGCGTCAACTTGTTCATGCTTGAAAAATATGAGGAGTCCATAGAGTGCTATGATGAATCAATTAAGATAGACTCCAAGGATGATATGGGATGGTCAAACAAAGGTGAATCTCTAGTCATCCTAGACAGATATGAAGAAGCCATGGCCTGCTACGATGAATCAATTAAGATAAATGATAAATCAGCATATGTTTTGTTTATGAAAAGTAAACTATTATTTGATTTAAAAAAATATGAGGAGTCCATACAGTTTTGCGATAAAGCGATAAAGATAGACTCCGAAAATTCAGAGGCGTTAGTTTGTAAAGGTGATTCGTTGAAATCTTTAGGTAGAGATGAGGAAGCACAACAATGTTTCAGAAAAGCAGAAGAGTTAGAGAAATAAAAATTATAAAAAAAGCTAGATTAAAAAACTTCTTTTGCCGTGATAGTTTGAGGGTTTTATTTAGTATGCAGATTAAATTTCTGCTATCATGCAAAGACTCCATTACACCGTAATCAAGGACATCAATGCAGTTGATTCAAGTCACAATAGTAGTACAAGTAAA
>JACNFV010000050.1 GCA_014384445.1 Candidatus Nitrosopumilus sp.
CCTCTGAAGTGTCTACTATCGGAAAAGAAAAAATGAATAATATGATAATGCAAAAACGAACTGAGCAGCAGTTTGTTGATATGATGGGTTAGTGATATTTTTGGAAGATTTTGAGTTATTTGGAAATACTACGCAGGCTCAAAATTTCCTTGAATCTGTAAAATCTGGACGGTTTCTTTTTTCTTTTGTCATGTCATATACTCAAACTTGTGAAATTCCAGGAATTACTATCGCAGGTGCTGATAGTGATTCAATGCAATATACGCCTCCAGCTGATGCAGAATATCTTCACTATGGACATTGTAAAACCATTGATGGTATTCCGATGACTCCTGATGGAAAACCAACTCCTGGTATTTTAACAAAAACTGCTCTAGAATCTGCAAGTATTCCTCATTTAACAATTAATGCTGGAAGTAAAATTACTCCACAATTACCTTTTATTGAAACTGGTTTATCTTTTGGAAAAAATATTTCTGTTGAACCTGCCATGTCTGATTCTCAAGTCTCAACTGCTGTTGAATTTGGTAGAATTGTTGGAAGAAACATGGCATCATTAACTGATTGTTTAGTGATCGGTGAAAGTATTCCTGCTGGAACCACAACTGCTTTAGCTGTATTGCGAGCTTTTGGTTTTGATGCAAAAGTAAGTTCTAGTATTCCTACTAACCCTACAAAATTAAAAAATGAAATTGTTGATTCTGCACTTAAACGAATTGATTCTGATCATCCGTATAGTGTACTTGCAAAAGTTGGTGATCCTATGATTGCTTTTGTTGCAGGAATGCTAAGTTCTGCATCATCTATTTCTAAAGTCATGTTGGCTGGTGGAACTCAAATGACTGCCGTATTGGCATTTGCATCTAAAATTGGATTTAATGAAGAAAATACTGCAATTGGAACTACTTCGTATATTACAAATGATCAAAATGCAAATTTTACAAATCTTGTTAAAGAGATTGCAGATGTACCCGCAATTTCTGTAAACCCTGATTTACATAATTCAAAATATTCTGGATTAAAGGCATTTTCAGAGGGCTATGCAAAAGAAGGTGTAGGTGCTGGAGGTTGTATTATCTCATCCATGTTAAAAACTGGAAATAATTCTTCAAAATTTTTGAATCTTGTAGAACAAGAATATGATAGACTATCTGCTTTGTCCTCGTCATAGATCCTACAATATGTTATTTCAAAAACCATGCTTTTTTAAATCAAAATCTTTTTTGCATTTTAATTTGTAATATTGTAACAAGACCAATTATTATCAAGATACTGCCAATAGGTAGTAGATATTCAAATACTGGATATGTGAAATAGGCAATTAACACAATAATGCCTGATAGGATGAATCCCATTATCCCATTTATGGCTAAATTAGTCATATATCAAAGGAGTAAATCCACTTGCATAACACATTTTCTATGATACCAGTGCTCGTTTCTTATTCTGGGATCTAATCGAATTTCCTTTTTACACAGGGTACAATGAATAATCATTAGGCTACTACACCACTACGAGAAATTATCTTAAGAAACATGGGTTATTGTAAAAAAAGTAACTGTGCCTAGGAAGTGGTCTACTTTACTGTGACTGATTTTGCTAAATTTCTTGGATAGTCTGGATCTGTATTTTTTTCAAGTGCTGCATAATATGCTAGTAATTGTATTGGAATGATTTCTGAAATTGGATATAGTATTTGCTGTATTTTTGGAATTTGAATCCAATAATCGTAGATGTCACTTTCAATATCTGAAACTCCGATGATTTTTGCTCCGCGAACTTTAATCTCTCTTGCAGTTGTTAATGTGTCCGTATATGTTGAATCATTTGGATTGATGATTATTACAAAAACATTTGTATCCATTAATGCAAGCGGACCGTGTTTTAATTCACCTCCTGCAATTCCTTCTGCGTGAATGTAAGTCAATTCTTTGAGTTTTAATGCTGCTTCTATTGCAATTGGATAATTTATCCCTCTACCCAAAATGTAAATATCTGACACATTTTTTAACTCCTGAGCAATTTTTTTAATTTTAGTTGTATTTTGTATTGTTTTTGAAATTGATTCTGAAAATTGGTTAAAATTAATTGTTATGCTACCACTTAATTTTTGTACAATTTTGTAAAGTATTATCAATTGTGCTGTAAAACTCTTTGTTGCAGCTACTCCTATTTCTGGCCCACAATTCATTCCTAATACCACATCCCCCTTACGTGTAAGTGATGATGTTTGTAAATTAACGATGGAGATAATTTTACAGTTTAATTTTTTTGCAATCCTTACTGCTTCTAATACGTCGGCACTTTCTCCACTTTGAGAAATTGCAATAAATACTGAATTTTCTTCAATAGTGTCTGGTGCAAATTGAAGCTCACTTGCAATTATTGGCTCTGCTTTAATTTTAACATATTTTGATAAAATTTGTTTTGCAATAAGTGCTGCATTATAGCTTGTTCCACTGCCTGTAATGTAGATGTTTTTTGCATTTTTGATGTATTCTGCTGCTTTATCCATACTATCCACTGTTGTTTCTCCAGCTTTTAAAATCACGTCTGGCTGTTCATAAATTTCTTTTAATGTAAAATGTGCAAAATCTCCTTTATACGTATCTCCAAATTCTTTTGAAACTTTTGTAACTTCATATTTAATATTTTTTCCATCAAAATCTAAAATTTGAAACTCTTTATTTTTTAAAATCACAAAATTTCCACTTTTCATGTATATTGCATTATCTGTGTATTCAATAAATCCTAAAACATCACTAGACAAAAAGACATTTTCCTGACCAACTCCAATAATTAGCGGTTCATGAAATCTAGCTGCTGCAAGTTCACCGTTTTCAAACATTGCAACAAATGCATAGTGGCCTTTAATTTTGGAAACTGTTTTCATAATTGTTTCCTTTACATCTTTTGTAGTTTCATAATTTTTTTGAAGCAAGTTTGCAATTATTTCGCTATCTGTTTCACTTTTGAAATTGTATCCTTCATCTTCCAATTGTTTTTTTAGTTCTTCAAAATTTTCTATTATTCCGTTGTGTACTATTGCAATTTTTCCAGAATTACTTGAATGCGGATGTGCATTAAGTTCTGTAACTGTTCCATGTGTTGCCCATCTTGTATGACCTATTCCTGTTTTACCTGGTAGTAAATCTAGTTGCATTTTTGAATTTACTTCGTTTACTTTGCCAATTCCTTTTTTTAATTCAATTTGATTTTTTGATTCTGTTGCAACTCCTACACTATCGTACCCTCGATACTCCATTCGTTTGAGTCCCTTTACGATAATTGGGGCTGCAATTTCATTTCCGGAATAACCAATAATTGAACACATTGTAATTTTATTTTGTAATTAGGGGTATTTACTGATAATGATGCTTTGATTAATTTGTTGAAGGCTTGTCTTCTTTGGTTGCTTCAGCAGGTGTTGTGGTTGCTTCAGCAGGTGTTGTGGTTGCTTCAGTACCTTCTTCGCCTTCAGCAGGTGCTTCAACTTTAGGTTCTTTTGATTTATTTTTCTCTAACATTTGTGGAATTTTAGATTCAGGAGTAAAGTGAATGTCGCTTTCTTCTTCTACTGTGACTGTATATGATGGAATGTCTATTTTTCTCTCTCCAATCATTATGTGACCATGAATTACTGCTTGTCTTGCTTGATATGGTGTTTTAAATCCTAATTTGGATGAAACAATTGTTTGCAATCTTCGTGCAAGTAAATCTGTAGGTTTCAAATTAAGCACATCATCTAATGTTGCTTCAGTTGATATTAGACCAATTCTTGAAAGTGATTTCAATAATATTGGTTCTTTTTCATCTCTAACTTTTTGTGTTAATGCGAGTAATGATCTTGCTTGTTGTCTTACACGAGATAATTCTGTATGTGCTTTCCATAATTCTCTTTTAGTTCTTAATCCAAATGTACCTAGAGTTTGTAATTCCTCCATTTTTAATTCATAATTAAGTGGTCTTTTTGGTTTACGCCAAGTTTTACGTGGATATTTTGGATCTCCCATTCATAACACCTATTCTTTTTTCTCCGCTGCTGCTGGTGCATCTGCTGCCGGGGCTGCTGCTGCCGGGGCTGCTGCTGCTGGTGCACCTGCACTTCCTTTCTTAACTGGAGCTGCCAATCCACCTTTTGCTACACCTACTGCACCTCCTCTTCTACCTGATGTTCTGGTTCTTTGTCCTCTAACTTTTAGACCGCTTAGGTGACGATAACCTCTCCAACTTACTGTTACTCTTTCTCTTTCAATATCATTTCTTAGTGTAAATGGAATATCTGATGTTAACAAGTGCATATCTTTTCCAGTCTCAATATCTTTTTGTCTATTGAGGAACCATAATGGAAATTTTGATTCTATTGGGTTTAAGATTAATTTTTCAATTGCTTGAACGTTTTCTTCTGTAAGATGACCGATATTGGAATTTTGATTAATTTTTAAAGTTGATGAGATTGCTGTTGCAAAATTAAATCCTATGCCCTTGATTTGAGTTAATCCTACGATAAGCTTTCTCTCTCCTGGAATGTCGTTACCGACGATTCTTACAATGTGTCTATATTCTTGGCTACTCAAGTATTCCAAAATTCTAAGAAACCCCGATAAAAACCATGCTGGGCATTACTCTTTTAGTTTGTTTTATGCTACTTTTTGATAGATCTGAATAGATCTATGCTCACTTTGGTTGTTTTTTAATTTAAAATCATCTAAAGTCTTCATCATTTGTCCAATCGTTACCTTGAACATTCCACTGATTACACTTGCAGCATTTTTTAACCCCTCTTTGAGGATCTATTTCCACACAAAAACAATGTTCTCCTTTACCTGATGGATCTTGACTACAGAGTTTTTGCATATTTTGTCAACTTATTGTTTCTTAATTATTCTATTGCCTTAAATAATTCAAAAAGTTATAACTTTCTAATTTCCTGCATTTACATAATGGGTGAATCTTTTGATAGAGAAAAAATCGTTGATTGTATGTTTGATCCTGTAACTTCTGAGATATTGGCAGAATTAGAAGATGGAAAAAAAGAATGTTCTATTTTATCTAACCAATTCTCCATGTCTGAATCTGATCTTTTGAAGAGACTTGATTACTTGATAGAATGTGATTTTCTTTTTAAAACATCTGAAAATGATAAATGTTTTTTATCTGCAAATGCTGAAAAACTTGGTTCTTTACTTGAAGGCAGTGATGCTTTTGATGGCGCCATTAATGGTTTGGAAACTATGGATAGTTACCTAAACTGATTTTCTTTTATTTTTAATTTCATATATTGCCACAATTCCTAATCCTCCCATTCCGATAACTATGCACAATGTTGAACTACTTGCAATTATGAGTTTTTTATCTGCATCTGGAAGTGGACCAATTGCACCGGCAACATAACTTTCTTTATAATCTGAACTTTGAATAATTAATTCATAGTTTCCAGAATTTAATACTTTGAATTCTTGTTCTACAGTATCTGTGTCTATTCTCTTTGAGATTATTTCTGTATCTGATGGATCAATTATTTTTACAGAAAATGTGTTTTCTTTAAAGTCCATTATTTGAACTGCAAAAATTCCAACTGGTGTTTTCTCTTTGTCTAAATTGACTGAAATTGTAATCACTTGTTCTGTATTCACTTTTCCATTACCCTGTACTATTCCTTCTAATGTAATTTGATTTTCAATTACAGATATTCCTAGACCTGCAGATATCAATATTCCAAAAATTACTATGAATAATCCTGTTTTTTGCACAAAATTTGTTCTGTTTTCTTTGTTTTAAACCTAATTTTTTGATTTTGAGTCTTTGATAAAAAATTAGAGTGGGCTAAAAAAGTTAGCTTAGGGTAAATTTAAATACAGAATTTTAAAATTTTTAGTTCTATTGAAAATTACAAGATCTACTTTAATGATTTTATTACTTTCTGTAACAATTGGTCTTTCTGTAATTGTAGTTTTTTCAAATTTTTCTGAAGATCAATCTGAACTTAAAACATTCATTACTCATTCAGGAAAAGTTATTCGAACAACTGGCGAGGTAATTGATCCCCTTTACACAGTATCTACTGTGGAGTTTGACCCTATGGAATATCTGCGTGAATTCAACTATGGTAATATTTCCAAACTTCCTGACGGAACAACTGTTAGAGAATATACAATTATTGCTGAGGATGATAAAGTGATGGAAGTTTCACCTGGTGTTTTTTATAATGTGTGGACTTACAATGGAACCGTTCCAGGACCTACAATTAGAGCTACCGAGGGAGATTTACTTAAAATTAATTTTATCAATAATGGTTCAAAAGACCATACCATCCATTTTCATGGAATTCATCCAGCTGGAATGGATGGAGTTTTTGAAGCAGTAGGGCCTGGTGGCGGAAAATTTGTATATGAATTTGAAGCTGGACCTGTGGGGGTTCATCCTTACCATTGTCATGTAATGCCGTTGGAGGAACATATTGTTCATGGTCTTTATGGTGTCTTCATAGTTGATCCTAAAGAAGGACGTGAACCT
>JACNFV010000048.1 GCA_014384445.1 Candidatus Nitrosopumilus sp.
TTTAGAATTGACTGCATCGTAGTGAGTCTTGGCAACGCGCCAATCAGAATATTGTCAATGACGCTGATGTTTTTTACAAGACCCAGACTTTGAGGAATGTACCCGATTGTGTGCATCATTTTTTTAAACGTCTTGTCATTCATGTCGGGGGTTTGATAGTCAATTTTGATGGTTCCCTTGCTGGGGGTCATCATGCCGTTCATCAGTTTTAGCAAGGTGGACTTTCCTGAACCGGATTGGCCGACAATCGCATAGTTTGTCCCCCTGTCAATGGACATGTTAACTCCGCTCAGGGCAAAACTTTTGGAATCATATGACGTCCATACGTCGTTCATTTGGATTATTTTTTTTGTAGAGATTAGTGTAGTGTCAGCAGTCATTGGAATTTACTTCATTTTAAAAATTCGGGGTTTTATTTGCTCTTATCATACTTGTCAAGGATTTTTTGATCAAGGCCCGTCAATACGTCAATGAAAGTTCCAAATTCCCCGATGTGCATGGTGGTTGTCGTCGGAACTAGCGCCTCAGCGCCATACAGATCAGTTAGAATGTAATTGTGCTCGTCGTAATTGAGTTTGATCAGCGCGCTGACCAAGCCATCCTGTGTGGAATCAGACATCTCAGAACTTACCATAAAGACGTGTGACGGTACCGCTCCAATTGTCGTAACCGGACGCAGTTTCACTTGGTCCTCCAGGTCAAGGTACTTTTGCGGCGCAATGTCAGAGCCGAACGCGACGTCGACGTCGCCGTTTATCAGCAAGTTCAATGCTGCCTTGTATCCGCCTGCGAACGTATAGCTTTCAAAGTTGTTTGCAAGTGCTTGCTCCAAGGCAACTATGTCGTTGCCTTCGATGTCGATATGGCCGTCAGTTACCAGAGTTCCCATAGGTCGTACAAACCCTGAGGAACCAGTTATGCTGGTAAACGCAACGCGCTTTCCGACGGTGTCCTCCAACGTGTTAATCGAGTCATTTTCTGCCAACGTCCAGACTGTTGCCTGATAGTTCACCTTGCCCTTGACCAACTCCGACAATACAGCTTCTGCGCCCGTTCTTTGATGGGTAATCCATGCAGGTCCGGTGTCCATAAAGGCAGCGTCGATATGGCCAAATCTCATGCCTTCGATGATGGTCTCATAGTTTGTCGGGACAACTATCTTGACATCAATTCCAAGTTCAGATTCCAAGAATGCTTCAAGGGCTTTGGCTTTTGGGGTTAGCGCGTCAGCTTTTTCAACTGGAATGAATCCGATGGTAATGGAATCAACGTCGATAGTTTTTGAATTAATCTCGCCAGCTGTGGAATCCACGCCAGCTATAGAATTAGAAGTGTCATTTTGAAATTCAGTTGCTGCAGAGTCAACTATTACAAAAGCGCCAACAAGTGTCGAGACGCCAACCATTGCAAACACAGCAACAAGCGTTAGAATTATTTTTTGGTTCATCGCAATTAGAAAATTAGGATTAGCTAAGATATTTAAATTCACAGTTAGTTTTACGGACTTGTTCCAAGTCTATAGAATAAGAATACGTTCCAATCAATTGGAAATTTTGGAATCAGAGTCGTTTGGGTGCAAGAGCAGTGTTGGCTCCATGTTCTCCAAGGTGATCTCCACCTTTCCAATCCTGCTGCGGTAAAGTTTGATTTTTTTGCCCTCAGGGGAAATCACGTACCTGTCCACTTCGGCCAGCGCAAGATCCTCCAAGTTGGATAGCGTCTTGTAGACAGTTGAAAGGGATATTTTCAGTTCGTTTGCGATTTGAGTGACGTCCTTTGACTCCTCCTTGACAGAAAACAATACAGAACGGGTACATACGTTGCTCAACGATTCGATGATTTTTTGATTGATATCAAATTCGGATAACTGAATTATACCCCGCTTGGACACAAAGTTTCTAATTTGACACCAATATTAAAACTGGCTCAGGCTTTTTTATCGATATTTCAGCCTGCTTGATCCTGCTTTTGTATACCTTGTATTTTCGCCCCTTGTCTGAAATCAGCCACTCTTCAACCCTGATTAGTGTGAGCTCCTCAAGGTCAGACAGTTTTTTGTAAACTGAGCTGAGCGGTATTTTCAGTTTGTCTGAAAGCTCGGCAGCAGTTTTCCCTTTTTTAACCATTGAGAACAAAATCGCCCTGGATTCAGAATCGGCCAGCGCCTCCATTACTTTTTGAGTGATGTCATATTTTTTTAATTGCGGCAGTGTTATTCTCTTTGACATTTGATTTCAATAAATAATACAGATATTTAAACATCCCATACATATTCTGATTCTATAGAATAAGAATTAAGAATCATTCTTTGATGAATTTGCATCATCAAATTTATTCCAAAACAATCCCAGAATAATTCCAACAGATATCCAAAAAGAAGTGACACCAAGGACAGACATTAGTCTGAATTCATTAACCAGGTTCATGGGGGCCGTAACCTCATCAGGGTTTTCAGGCATTACAATAAACGCAGCGATGATGAAAACAGCATATCCGACCAGTCCAAGGTATTTTTTGTCGCTTTGCAATTTCTTCGATAGTTTGTAAAATGCAAGTGCCCCAAATCCAGAAATTGCAATAAATGAAACGTATAGAATTGATCTGAGGACAACGGTTTCAGCGTCCCCCACAGTCGGAGGGTTTGCGGGGTATTTCAAAAACGGAATTAGATAGATAGTAATCCACATTATCCCTGCAAGAACTACTGCTTTTGTTACGTCATTTTTACCAGGTAAAGAATTTCTTGATAGCGCATACACGATTCCAAATAACGAACCCATGGCAACCCCCAAAATCATTCCAGCTATGACCTGTCCACTTTTTTGCCAGACCCGATACTCCTCATAGTCTGCCCAAAATTGAGGATTGTCATCTGCCTCGCCAGATGCAAAAAGATTCTCATTTTCAATGCCGATTGCCTGATCAAGATAGGGCTCCACTATTGCAAAATTGACAGTGCCATGAATTGCTCCTGCAAGCGTGCCTGAAACTATGACAATTAGAATAAAGAGAGCACTTTTCATAAAATATTACAAAACTGGACCAATTAATAGAATACCCTGATTATAAAAAATTAGACTGTAAAATTAGAAAAACTAAATCTTAATGACACGGAAATCCGGCTGCATGTCTCATATCGTGAGTGAGTTCATGGATAGTTAGATCAACAAATGCTTGTTCACCGTATACTACACTAAAGATGTGTCCTTGATCAAATCCTACAACAAATAATCCTGCTGCAAATACTATTGCCAATACCAATATTGCGACTTTAGATACACTTGTTTTAGATACACTAAGTTGTTGTACTTTAGACATCAAAAATACATTTTGTTGAATGTATTTATGTTCTTTGATGTCATTTTTGTTTTAGAAAATATGTCAAAATTATCATTTTGATCGACATATGAGGTATGAAATGAATCCAAGAACTGGAAGTTCTAGTGTTAAAAATTAACGAAGATATTTAGGATTTAGAAATAAAATAAATTTTATGACATTATATTATTTATCAATACCAATCATAATCGGAATTATAGTCGGAGGTTTACTTGGCACATATGGAATCAATTCAGATAATTCAGAATTAATCACACCAGCAAAATTGATTGAAAATGGATCACCGTTTCTAGGTAATCCGGATGCGCCAATCACAATATTGGAGTGGGGTGATTATCAGTGCACGTTTTGCTACAAATTTCACCAAAACACATTGCAAATAATTGATGAGGACTACATTAAAACTGGAAAAGTAAAAATGGTTTTCAAGGACTTTCCACTAAACGGTCCTGATTCAAAATTAGCTGCCGAGGCATCTTACTGCGCACAAGACCAACAAAAGTACTGGCAGTATCACGATGAGCTGTATAGAAATTGGGGAGGGGAGAGAACCGGATGGATTACAAGAGAGGCGTTGTCTGAATTTGCACAAACAGTGAATTTGGATATTGAAAAATTTAACGAATGTTTGGACGACAGCAAACACGAAAGTAAAGTGAATTCACTTTATGAGTTTGGAAATAATATCGGAGTTGATGCAACACCTTCATTTTTAGTATTCAATGATCAAGAAATAATCAAAATTCGTGGAAATCAACCACTAGAGGTATTTTTAAAAACTTTTGACAAATTAGAATAGCGCATCCGGACAGCATTGTATGCAGAAACAACTATCAGTAGATATTTTCTTTGTAAGTTATGACAGTTCATAATTTCAGTTTGATCATAATAGGTTACGGGCTGATTTCACTTGGAATGATGTTCATGATGCTGTTCATTCAAACCTTGGGAAGCGCATGGTTAATTTTTGGCTCCATTACGTTTGTGGGGGCAGTTTGGACAATAAGAAAAGAAAGGAGGGACAGTAAAGAGCAAAGTTTGCAAAGAGAGTTTTTGGAGATGGGCTATAGTGAATGTGGCAAGTGCGGGGAATTAAGATTTGATAAAAAACTTAATCGTTGTGCAAGTTGTGGAAATTCAGACTGGCAAAATTAGTCAAGTCAGAACGTCGCGGATTTAAAATATTCGTCGCCAAAAATCACACCGTTGTTTGCGGATAAAATCATCCGATTTATCTGAAAATAAAATAATGGGAGCATTGGGTCGTATTTTGATGAATTAAAATTTTCAGATTGTAAAATAAAGCAATATGGATTAATATCCGATAAAAATGACAAACAGTGAATGGGAAAGATCAACATAGAAAAGCAGGATTCAGTTAAACTCTATAAAATTAGAAAGACGTTGGAGGAATTATCTAAAAAATCAGGCAGAGGTACAGAGTTGATTACAGTGTACATTCCAAAAGGAAAACAACTTCACGAAATTATCAGTTCACTTCAACAAGAGCAGGGAACTGCAGACAACATAAAGTCGGATCTTACAAGATCTCACGTAGTTGATTCTCTAGGCAAGGTCGTTCAAAGATTAAAGATGTACAAAAAAACACCGGCAAGGGGACTGGTAATGTTTTGCGGAGCACTGCCTTCAGAAGAAGGGGGACCGTTGGGAAGTGAAGTGGTTACGGTATGGGAAATTGATCCGCCAAAAGATTTGAATCAATACCTGTACAGATGCGATGATCATTTCCACGTGGATATTTTAAAAGACATGCTAAAGGACGACAATCTTATTGGATTTTTGGCAATTGATGCAAAGGATGCAGGCTGGGGATTGTTGTACGGTGACAAGATTGAAGTTTTGTCCCAAACAGGCTCAGGAGTAGCAGGCAAGCACAGACAGGGTGGCCAGTCCGCAAAAAGATTTCAAAAATTAAGAGAGATGGAATTAAGCTATTTTTACAACAGAGTTGCACAGACTACAAGGGAGTATTTTATCGACATCTATCCAGTTAAAGGACTAATAATTTCAGGTCCGGGACCGACAAAGGAGGACTTCATAAACGGAAATTACTTGGAATACAGGTTGCAAAACAACATCATCAACACAATCGATTCAGGTTATGCAGGTGCCGAGGGAATCAGGGAGGCATTTTCAAAATCAGGGGACATCTTAGGAAACTTCAGACTGGTCGAAGAGAAAAAACTGATAGAGGATTTATTCAGGGAGGTAAACACCAACACCGGAAAAGGATCATACGGGCTACAGGAAGTTATAGGGCACTTGAAAAATAACGTGGTTAAAATTTTAATGATTACAGACAACACAAACCTGCACAGAGTCGAGGCAGAGTGTAAGCGCTGCAAGCACATGGAAGAAGACATTGTGGAAAGACAACTTGTAATTCCAAAAAAGACAGAATACAAAAACAGCCCTTGTCCGGAATGCAATGCGATGGACAAAGAAGTTAACGAACAGGATATTGTGGACTACTTGGAAATTATCGCAGCAAAAACAGGATCACAGTTGGAAGTTATTTCCGGAAGTGCAGAGCACGGAAATATGCTTGCAAGCCTTGGAAAAGTTGGAGCGATTTTAAGATACAACCCGGGCCATTCTAAATAAGGGCCGCACGAATTTTTTCTGCAAGTTCAGACAACACCTTATCAGTTGGAATTTGACGTTTTGTCCATTCTGTTCCCTTGTTGTTGTATCTAGGAATAATGTGAATGTGTACGTGAGGGATGATTTGTTTTGCAGCTTTGCCATTGTTTTGAGCTAAACTAAACGCGTCAGCGCCAGATCCTATCAACACTGCTTTTGCAATCTTGGGCACTATTGAAAAGATTTTTCCGACATCATCTGAATCCATATCGGTGATTCTTCCATGATGTTTTTTTGGAATCACTAGCGTATGTCCGTCATCAATAGGGTACTTGTCTAAAAACGCAATATGATCATCATCCTCGTATACAAGATGACCGTCACGTTTTCCATCCAAAATATCACAAAAAATACACGGCATATCAAAGCCTGTTTTTCAATTTTATTTATTGTTTTTATTATGTCTTTTAATAGGGGTAATTTCAGAGTTTGAACGTTCATGGGCCGAAAAGACAGAAAAG
>JACNFV010000023.1 GCA_014384445.1 Candidatus Nitrosopumilus sp.
GAGCTACATTGGCACGAAGTAAAATGAAATTTTTGACGGTTTAAAGTGTTACCAGAAGCCGAATTTTTTGGATTAATAAAGCAAAATCTCGTTAAAATCGTATTTTATTCTCGGTTTTATAGGATGCCTGTAAAACAAATTGATAGTGGGATTGCTGTACAAGAAATAACTTACAATATGGGATTAATTCCTGTAATTCATACGTATAATGATAATCCTCTCTTTGTGACTCTAGATTCTACAAATCCATTACAGAGTCGTGGACTAATACCATCTGAAAAAGATCATACATGAACATTCTATAGAAATCTAAAATGAAATCTCAGTTACCTCTGAATTGTATTGAGTAAAATTTGTGGGTTTGGGTTATGTTATATCTGGTATACCTGCATCTTAAATTTTCACATCAAATCTCTGTTAAAACAGGAAATTTTTATCACAGTTACATTGAGATGATAAATATTGGAAAAACAGGAAATTTTGATAGTAGAGGATAGTCCTGCTGTTGGAATTCTTTTGAAAAACTATTTGAATAATTTGGGATGGGAAACAATTCATAATTGTAATAGTGGCCAGTCTGCTCTTACTGTATTTGATGATTTAGCTAGTCAAGGAAAACAATTTATCGTATTTCTTGATTTTATGCTTCCTGATATGGATGCACGATCAATTCTCACACAAATGCTTGAAAAAAAACCTGATGTTAAAGTAATTTTAGAAACTGCATCTGAAAAAGATGATGAAGGAATTAAAGAACTCATACGCTTAGGAGTGTATCAATTTCTTGAAAAACCAATACGTTTTGAAAGTTTGAAAAATATTATGGAAACTATTGAAAAAGAAGAATCTTTTTTTATCAATGAATCATCATCAGAAAAATCTCTAAGGGAAGATACGGAGGAATTCAAAGAAAACCTTCATGAACATATCAATTTTGTATTGAAATCAATTAATCAGATTAGCTTAAACAAAATAACAGGCATAATGGGTTTTGAAAATGATACAATCACATCATACTTGAAAAAATTGGTTGAAGAAAAAAAAATTGTTGAAGTAGGAGATGTTAAAGAAATTAGCTGTAACCGATGTGATTCTGTGAGAACATCGCCAATATTTTATTGTCCTAACTGTAAAGGATCCAATTTCAAATTAGGTAAATTAATTGAACATTATGATTGTGGAAATATCACTGAAGAAAATACCTATGTTGATGATCAATGTCCTAATTGTAATAAGGAAATAAAGGCACTAGGTGTAGACTATCGTGTAATGAAAAATCATTATATCTGTAATTCATGCAATGAATTTTTTCCTGAAATATCTATTGAATACATGTGTTTAAAATGTGAAAACAGATTTGATTTGGATAAGGCAAGATGGAGAACCAGTCCGAATTACAAAATTATCAATATGTGATAATTCCATTTTTTATTAAATATTCAATTCCTTGCACAAATGTATCGTCATCGATTTGATCATTTGCCCACCATTCTGCATTATTTTTAATCCATACAGGTATAATCTGTTGACTGGATTTTTCTATAAACTGTTCTGGTATCTTGATGATGTTTTGTTGAATTAAATATTCAATTCCTTGCACAAATGTATCGTCATCGATTTGATCATTTGCCCACCATTCTGCATTATTTTTAAGCCATATTGGAATTCTTTCTGTTTGAGAATCTAAATTAATTTGATCAAGGTAGACTATTTTGATTTTTTCATTTTGAAGTTTTTCAACAAGTGTTTTTAATTCAAAGATTTGGTTGGTATTTAGTTGATTTTGATATGTGCCATTAACTATTGTTGAAAATTCTTGTGGATGCATTGTGATTACAGCAAATCCATATTTTTCTAACCCTTCAAGAGTTTTAACTAATGTTAATTCATGTGATTCTCCAAGAAAGACATTTTGTACTGGATCAAATGTTCCAGTAGTACTAATTTCTGGAAATTGATATAATTTTTCACCTGTTAAAGGGAATGGTGGGGGATCCCCATGCAATAAACTAGAACTGATATATGTAAATCCATTATCTAAGAGAGATTGCTTTGTATCCTCATTGAATCGATTTTGTGGAGGAATGAATATTTTCGAGTCCACATTTAATGTATTTTTAATTCTTTGAGACGAATCCTTAATTCTTGAATCTTGCTCTTCAAATGAAAATTCTGTAAATGCGATATTTCCTACTCCGTGATTTGCTATTTTGAAGTTGTTACCAATTCCCTGTTTAACAAATTCCAGTAATTTTAAATCATTACCAAAAGAATCAGCAATAATTCCTAACGTTAATGGTAAATCCTGCTTTTGAAATACATCCATCGTTTGAATTTGTACATCGTTTAGCCAATAGTCTTGTACATCATCAAATCTAAATGCTACACAATTACATGACTCTATCTCTTGTAACAATATGTTTGAACTTTCTTCTAACTTTACGCTTTGAGTTTTAAAAATATTGAATTTATTATGATTCCCAATGATTTCTAATTCCAATTCTGGCCAATTTCCTGCCTCATTAGGCATGATTTTTGTTAGATATACTCCTGGTTTTAGGTTTGAAAAATATGCCTCTCCTCTAAAATTCACATTCGCTGTGACAGATTGTTCATCAAGTTTGTTAGTTAATGTAATTGTGTGAGTTTCGTCAATATTGGAAATTTTTGTTGTTCCATCTTTGTATAGATTAATTATGATTTGATCTTCTATTATTTTAGGTATGTCTATGATGATTTTTTCATTTTTGGATAATCCTGGAATTAATTTTATTGGATAGTGTGATTTTAAAAATAAATCTCCTAAAAATACGTCTGCAATATAATAATCATCTTGATTTGTAGTTGACTGTACCCAATAGCGAATTGTCTCCCCCAAAGCGTTGGTATTTCCTTGTCTCCATTCTGTACCATCTTTGGATTTTATTACTACTCTTACCCCTTCTACTGCAGATTGTCCGTCATTGTAAAAAACTTCAAACTTTAATCCTCCTGATAATGGAATGTTCATTGTAATTTCTTTAGGTGTGTTATTTATCTGAACATATGCGACATCTGCATACATTCCATTTGCGTAAACTTCAATTTTATATCTATGATTTGCAGGAACAGTTAGTACTTCTATGCTGCTTTCTAGTTGCTTTTCTAAGAATATTGCTTTATCAAAATCTTGATACACAACTAGTTTCATTCCGTTGAAATCTACTCTATCTCCATTTGTGTATTTTATTTCAACTTGGATTGTTTGAGATTCCTCAGCATATGAAATACCAAATGAAATTAGCATTCCTGATATTATAAACAAAAATACATAATTGATAATTTTCATATTCCTATCCTTTTAGCACTTGTCCATGTAGCTTTCGTATTTGTTAATTGTTCTAACATTGCTTTTAAAAGTAACAAGTCAACAAGCTGTTTGAAACCGAATACCAAAAATCCGGCATACGCTAACAACTTTTGATCTTCCCCATCTATCCTAAGTGCTAATGCCGTCATCAAATAGTGCACTGTCGTAAAAATCAAAAAGACCTCTAAAACATACCATCCATCCCCCATAATTACGCCTAAAATTGCATTTGCAGTAGCAGTAAAACCTACAATTGGGGTAATTACCATGCCTAAAAACAGGTAAGGTAATGACAATTTCTGTAAATATCCAAATCTTGGATTGGTAAGTGCATCTGAATGTCTTTTTAGGACTTGGATGTTTCCTCTATACCATCGCTTTCTCTGAGCTATGAAATCTCGTATTGTGTTTGGTGCTTCAGTATATGCCGTTGCTTTGGTACTTCCCTGTGTGATTAAACCTGCTTTAAGTAATTTTATGGTCTGATCAAAATCTTCAACAATGGTGTCCTTTCCATATGATCCTGCTTCCATTAGAAATGATTTTCTAAATGCCCCTAAAGCGCCAGGTACAATTGTAATTGACCCAAAGACATCAAATGCACGTCTTACAATTTGTATGCCTGTGATGTATTCTAATGCTTGACATTTTGTAATCCAATTTTCTTTATTTCTAACTTTGATGTTTCCTGCCACTGCCGCAACATGTTCGTTTACTTCAAAGCCTTTTACAATTTCTTTTAAAGACTGTCTTCCAATGATTGTATCTGCATCAACTATGACTATTATTTCTCCTGTGGAATATTGTATGCCATAATTTAGTGCAGTAGCTTTTCCACCATTATCTTTATGTAATATCTTAATTTGATCTTTGTATCTAGTTGCAATTTTTAATGTATTGTCTTTACTTCCATCATCAACAAAAATAATTTCTTTTTTAGGGTATTTTGTCTCCAATAGACTTTCGATTGTGTTTGCTATGACTTTTTCTTCATTATATGCAGGAATGATTATTGAAATCTTTGGATATGATTTGACGTCGGGTTGAATGTCTTCTCTATACTTACTTAGTACTGCCATTGGCACAAATAACATTGTAGACCAAAATGAAATAGTCATTGCCCATAAGAGTATAATTCTCGTAGGGGATTCAAATAACGAGTATCCCTCGTATGCAATCATTCCTGCAATTACAAATGGAGATGCAAGTAAAAATACTAAAAATACTGAGGGTTTTCTTTTACTATTTTTGTTTTGTGAATAAAGTTTTCTGGTAGACCCAATCATGTGGTATACTGTCAATGCTCCTCCTAGTCCCATTGCAATCATACTAATTGGTCCTAAAAGAAAATATACTGTACTTATCAAAAATACAAAAATTATTCCTACTAGTAGAAATTGAACAGGATCTTTTTTTGATTTGATTTTTTTAATCTGTGTATCTTGTTTTTCTTTTTCCTTCTTTTGGAATACATGTTTAAAACAATTTGAATGGTACCAAAAATTTTGATGTCTGAGCGATTTTTCATTTAATTTAATTTTATTTTTACACGTGTTACAATTTACTAAATTTGGATTTAAAAAAATAGTTTTGTCTTTTTGTGGCATTGGTTTTATTTTAGGTGGGTTTGAAATCTGAAAATCATTTATTTGTAAAATCTTTTCTAGATATGCCTTGTCCGAATTAAGAAGTGGTTTATCTCTTGAAATTTGTTTTATGAGATATTGATTTCTGCCCCAGTCACCAATGTTTGAATCTATTACATATTGAATCTTTTTAATAATATCTTGTTTGTTCAACTTCAAAATTTAATTGGTTTATTGATATATCAAGTTGTATTAAAATTAAATATCATTTCTTTCTAGTTGATTTTCAAGAATTTATTTGGAATCCTCTGCTTGATTTCCAGTTTATGTCTTCTCTGAATTTCTGTTTACATATTAAATAAAGATAATCCCAATTTATCTCTTGAAATTTCGGTTCACGTTTATTACAAAAATAAAACTTGGAGTTTATTCTGTAATCTGCTCCTATATGCATTTCTTAGATAAATCTGATTTGGATGAATAAAAAATATTGCCGTCCAACCAATTTTTGGATAAAAATTCTTTTGATTGATTATGAAATAACTCATTTGTAGTTAATTTGCAAATAATTTTTATTCTAAAATCATCTAATCTACCGTCAGTTTATAATAATCCTGTAATTTGATACCTGTTATGAGATACATCGAACCTACTAGGGTTAAGGTTTTGATGATGATGTTTTTTGCAACTGGGGCAATTGGCATTATAATTGGATTATCTCCTGTTGCTGGACCTTCGCAAACACTCATGATTACTTTCATGGGTGTAATCAATATCGGATTAGGTGCATTCTTCACTTTCCTATTTCTAACACAGACTAGAAAGGATCCTGATAAAAGAAAGAAAAAAAGGAAAGACTGATTCTCTTTTTAGATTATTTCAGAATTGTTTTGGCCCATAGTTCCCAATTAAAGTATAAATAGTAACTTTCTTTCATGAATTCAGAAATGCTAGATTTGGTTGCAAAGAATTTGTTTCTTACAAAGGGTAAAGGTGTTCATGAGGATAGGCTAACTAGTTTTGAGTATGCCCTGAGAGATGCTGGTATTGCAGGAACTAACCTTGTTTTGATTTCCAGTATTTTTCCGCCAAAGGCAAAACTGATCAGTAGAAAGGAAGGTTTGAAAAAAATTTCACCTGGACAAATTCTGTTTACAATTTATTCTAAAAATCAAACAAACGAGCCTCAACGTGTATGTTCTGCATCTGTAGGTCTTGCTCAACCAAAAGACAAAGCAAGATATGGGTATCTTTCTGAGTATGAGGCTTTTGGACAAAATGAAATTCAAGCTGGTGATTATGCTGAGGATATTGCAGCGCAAATGCTTGCATCTTCTTTAGGAATTCCTTTTGACGCTGATAAAGCATGGAATGAGAAAAGACAACAATGGTCAATTTCAGGGGAAATTTACAAAACTCATAATATCACTTCTGCTACTAAAGGTGACAAAGATGGAAAATGGACAACTGTTTTTGCAGCTGCTGTTCTGTTACTGTAA
>JACNFV010000075.1 GCA_014384445.1 Candidatus Nitrosopumilus sp.
TACTACAAACCTCACGTCGTCGCTAAAATTTTCCAATCTTTAAATCTTCATCATTAACAAAACTAAAAAACAAGCAAACTATGCCAAGTTGTAAGTCCGAAATGAAAAATGTAATAGAAATGAGCGAATCTGAATTTAACAATTCCATCCAGTCAGGCTCGCTAAAAATATGCGTAATTGGAATTGGAAGGATTGGCCTTCCTACGGCACTGTCTTTTGCCAATTCCGGCCTATCTACAATCGGACTTGACATCAATTCCGAACTGGTTGATATGGTTAATCGAGGCGAATTTCCATTGCAAGATGAACCCGGATACCCTGCAATTTTTGAAAAAGTCTTGAAGGAGAAGAAATTTTCTGCAACCACCAAAATTGAAGATGCTGTACCCAATTCAGATGTTATAGTCTTGTCATTGCCTACCCCGATGGACAAACAAAACGTACCAAATTATGATGCGTTACGTTCAGTTGCCAAACAACTTCACGAATTTCTACCTGCTGGCGCTGTCGTAATAGTTGAAAGTACCATCGAGCCAGGATTCGTTGAAAATGAACTAAAATTTATCATAGAAGGTAAGGATGGTAAACTAACTGCAGGAAAAAATTTTGGCATCGGAGTATGCCCTGAAACTGCAAATCCTGGACAAATTTTAAATGATTTTGAAAGACTGCCTAGATTAGTAGGGGCTGTAGATCAAAGAACACATAACATAATAAAAAAAATCTACAAACATGTTTTTACAGTAGATTTGATTTCAATGCCTGATTGTAAAACTGCAAATGCGGTAAAACTAACTACAAATGTCTTTAGGGATCTGAACATTGCATTTATCAATGAATTGGCATTAATCTTTGAAAAATCCGGAATAGACATCATGACAGTTTTAGAGGCGGCAAAAACAAAATACAATTTCCAAGTTCATTATCCTGGAGCCGGGGTTGGTGGACCGTGTCTTCCTGTAAACTCTTATCAGATGATAAACTTTGCAAAAACTTTTGGCTTTGATAGTTTTTCAATCGTCGAAACAGGAAGAAAAATCAATGAATCAATGCCTGACCATGTGGTTGAACTTTTGAAAGACGCGTTTGTTGAATCACATACAGACATAAAACAGTCAACAATATTGATTTTAGGCGTAACATACAAACCTGACGTAAAAGATGTTCAACTTACCCCTGCAGAGCCAATTATTTCAAAATTACACCAATTAGGCTCTGATGTGAAAATATATGATCCATACTTTAAGAATTCAACTTTGTTTGGAATAGCATGCGAATCAAATCTTTTGGAATCTTTGAAGCAATCTGATGCCTTGATAGTAGTTACATCTCATAAGGAATTCCATGATCTAGAACCAGTATTCTTAAAATCAAATATGAAATCACCAGTAGTGATTGATTCTAGATGTATAATTGATCAATTTGATGCAAAAAATGCAGGTTTGATTTATCGTGGAGTTGGACGTGGAAAAATCTAATCCGAAATTAGATTATAACTCCATCAAAAATATTTTTACGCTGAGGTACAATCCAACAAAAAAATCAAAATTTACCAAAAAAAATTGGAAGGATTTTTCTGAAAAACCAATTGCTGCATCCCCTGAAGTGATAGAAAATTTAATCTGCTCAAACATTCACAGAGCAATTAAAAACTCATCGAACACAAAAACTTCCATAGCTCTTAGCAGCGGAGTTGACTCTACACTTGTTTTTGCTTTGTTGAAAAAAACATGCCCGGATGTAAAAATTAATGCAATCTCAATTAGATTTGAGAACAGTGTTGATGAATCAAAATATGCAGCAAAGATCGCGTCAAAATTTGACATAGATCACAACGTTGTATTTGTTGAAAATTATCTCAAAGATCTACCACATGCAATTAGTATTATTAAACAGCCCTTTTGGGATATCCATTGGTATCACGTTGTAAAAAAGGCAAAAACTCTGGGAAAATTCCTAGTATCTGGTGACGGCGGAGATGAATTATTTGGCGGGTACACATTTAGGTACAAAAAATTTCTTTCTCTAACTGCAAAGAATCCATCGCCAATTGATAAAGTCAAGGCATATCTGCAGTGCCATGAAAGGGACTGGGTAGAAGATCAGGCAGACATATTTGGCAAAAAACTTGACTTTAATTGGAATCGTATCTATAAACAATTTTTACCGTATTTTGACAATCCTCTGAGTCGATTATCCCAGGTGTTTTTGGCAGACTTTAATGGCAAACTTCTATACAACTGGATTCCCCTAAATACAAGTTTTCATGACCATTTTAAAGTAAAACCTGTCACTCCACTCTTATCAAAAGAAACCATTCATTATGCTACTCATTTACCACTTGATCTGAAATATAATCAAAAAACTGATACTGGAAAACTGCTTTTGAGGGAAATTCTTCACAAGTATTCACTTGACAAACTATTGATAAAGAAAAAACAAGGATTCTCTGTAGATACCATGAATTTATGGAAATCTCACGGATATGATCTATGTGATTATTATCTGTCTGATGCAAGAGTTGTACAGTCCAAATGGATTGACAAAGATTGGATTCAAAAGCATTTTGATAAAAATAACATAGATATCAGATATGTGAACAAGTTTCTTGGGTTATTGGCATTAGAGATATGGTATAGAATATTTATCACAAAAGAAATGAAACCAACTGTTACTCTTTAAATTTTTAATTAATTCCGTGTTTTTTTAAAATATCCAGAAACTCTTTTGCAATTTTCCCCCAATTGAAATTCTCCTCTACAAACTTTCTTCCTTTTTCACCCATGTCTTTTCTTTTTTGTTCATCATTGATCAAAAGTGATAATTTCTCAATCCATCCGTTTGCATCACCTATTTCTACCAAAAATCCAGTTTCATTATTTTTCATAAGCTCTGGAATTCCCCCCACGTTTGTTGCAACAACAGGTTTTTTCATTAATTGTGCCTCTTGCAGTGTTAAAGGTGACATGTCAATTCCGCTAACTAGCGCATAGACATCAATCTCAGTTAGATACTCTCTGACTTTATCTGGGTATTGCAAATTTCCAAGCCACTTGAAATTATCATGTTTTCCTAATACTGACAGAATCTTGTCACGGTACGGCCCATCTCCTGCCCAGTAAAAAGTCACATCAGGCATGGATTTTAGAACATTTTCTAAAACAAGCATCTCTTGGGCTTTCCCCCAAATCACTGCACCTTGTAATAATCCAACACATGGATGCTTGAGAGTCATTCCCTCTGAGGGATACCACCTAGATGAATTTATTCCACTCTGTAGAATGTGTGTTTTACTTTCAGGATGATGCATATTGACAATTTTTTCTAGATATTTGCATAATGGTACTATCCCAGTTGAATTTTTAAAACATTTTTCAGCTATTCTATTTTTTAAAAATACTATGAATCGCTTTATAGGATCTTTTACAGTCTCTTTAAACCAATTTATTTCTGACCAGTAATCCCCTCTAAGCTGAATAAATGTGGGTATTTTTGTATTAGCTGCAATTAATGCAAAATGTGATTGTCTGTCTGTAAATATCACATCTGGTTTGAATTCTGAAATTAACTGATTGAATCTTATTCTAGTTTGAAACCAATCTGAAACCTTACGACTTGGAAAACCATTGCAGATATCTGTATCTACAACCAGCTTACAATCAACTCCTAAATTTGTTAGTGCACTTGCAAATTCCTTTAGATGAAACATCTTTGTAGGAGATCCTCCTATGAGTACCTTCATCTATAAACTCCATTTTTTTTTAAAATATCCAGAAACTCTTTTCCAATTTTCCCCCAATTGAAATTCTCTTCTACAAACTTTCTTCCTTTTTCACCCATGTCTTTTCTTTTTTGTTCATCATTGATCAAAAGTGATAATTTCTCAATCCATCCGTTTGCATCACCTATTTCTACCAAAAATCCAGTTTCATTATTTTTCATAAGCTCTGGAATTCCCCCCACGTTTGTTGCAACAACAGGTTTTTTCATTAATTGTGCCTCTTGCAGTGTTAAAGGTGACATGTCAATTCCGCTAACTAGCGCATAGACATCAATCTCAGTTAGATACTCTCTGACTTTATCTGGGTATTGCAAATTTCCAAGCCACTTGAAATTATCATGTTTTCCTAATACTGACAGAATCTTGTCACGGTACGGCCCATCTCCTGCCCAGTAAAAAGTCACATCAGGCATGGATTTTAGAACATTTTCTAAAACAAGCATCTCTTGGGCTTTCCCCCAAATCACTGCACCTTGTAATAATCCAACACAAGGATGTTTTAGATTCATTCCTTTTGAGGGATACCATCCATCTGAGGTTATTCCACCATGCAACACATTTGTTTTTTTATTTGGATGATGTTGCTTGACAATTTTTTCCAAATGTCTGCAAATTGGAATTATTAATGCTGATTTCTGAAAAGTTTGTCTAGCTATGTAAATCCACACTTGCAATGCAATTCTTTTTGGAACTGATTTGTACAGTGTATGTTTTGCCCATTCCATTTCCTTCCATATGTCTCCTCTCAGATGTATTATGAGCGGAATATTCTGTTTGGATGCAGCAAGTGCAAAATGCCTCTGCCTGTCTACCATAATTATATCTGGTTTGAACTCCGAAATTAGCTGGTCAAATTTTCTTGTACTTTGAAACCAATCAGAAATTTTACGACTTGGAAAACCTCTACGAATATCTATATCTACTACCAATTTACAATCAACCCCTAAATCTGTTAGAGCATTGACAAACTCCTTCAGATGAAAGATCTTGGAAGTGGAACCTCCTATAAGCAATCTCAATTATAATCACAATGGTGAAGATTATGTCTGTATTAAGATATTTTGTAAAATAAACGATATGTCTGAAATCCTAATATTTTTAAAGCTATGGAAATCCCTTGAAATTACTTGAAATCTACTCTCGTTGAACATCTGATTTGTCCTACATGCCGAAAAAATCTCACTATCAAAACAACAAAAAAATCCAAAGACGAGATTATGGAGGGGTATTTGATTTGTGCAAACAAGCACAAATTTAAGATAACTGGCGGAATTCCTAGATTTGTAATTGATATTACAAAGGATTTTGTAAAAACGGAAGATGCATTTTCAGCTAAATGGAAAAAACACCATCATAATCATCAGGCAAAGGAGTGGACATCTTTTCAACAAAAATGGTTTTTAGACCGATTTGGATGGAAAACATTAACTAATTTTAAAAAATTTTTAAAATCTAAAAAAACCATTTTGGAGGCTGGCACTGGAGTTGGAAATACTGCCAAATTACTTTCATCAAATTCTTCATCAACTGTTTTTGCAATAGATGCAAGTGCAAGCATAGAATTTGCACATAAAAAATATGGCAAATCTAAGAACCTTCATTTCCTTCAAGCAGATCTAAGAAATTTACCATTTAAGCAAAAATTCTTTGATTTCATTTTATCCGATCAAGTTTTACATCATACAGATAACACAAAAACTTCATTTACATATTTGACAAAATTCCTGAAAAAGAATTCATTTATTTCAATTTATGTATATAATAAAAAAGCACCAATTAGAGAATTTGCAGATGATTTCATTCGTAAAACTACTGTGAATATGTCTGTAAAGGAATGTATGGAGTTTTCAAAAGATATGTCGTTATTAGGAAAAAATCTTTTAAAAATTAACAAAAAAATTTCCATCCCTCGCAATATCCCGCTATTGGGAATTAAAAAAGGCACATATGATATTCAGAGATTTATCTATTGGCATTTTTTAAAATGCTTTTGGGATCCATCAAACAATTTAGAAAGAAGCATAGGCGTTAATTTTGATTGGTATTATCCAAAATATGCTTACAGACATACTCCAGAAGAAGTTAAAAAATGGTATAAAGATACAAATGTCAAAATTTTGCATTTTCAAGAAATTGAAAGCGGAATTAGCGTTACTGGAAAAAAACAATGATCTAGAATTTTTGCAATTATCTTTTCTTTTTTAATAATATTCTTAGATCTCTTCCATGTTTTACATCACATTCAATTCTTGGGTAATATGGAAATATCTGATAAAATTTTCTGAAAAATTTATTAAATATTCCTTCAATTTTTGTTGCAGGTCGAAAGATTTTACATGTAATTATTTCAAAATTATGTTTCTTACAAAGATCTATGATAGATTTACTCGTAAAATGATATACATGTGGACTCAAAAAAATTGAATCATTTAAGGTAGATGGATGCTCACAGTTTGGAACTTCGATGAATAAAATACTATCTTCATTCATGTTCTTCTTAATTTTTTCTAAAAAAATATTTGGCTCTACTAAATGTTCAAACACATGTGACATCCAAATTATTTCATATTTTTTATTGGTATTGAAATCGTC
>JACNFV010000128.1 GCA_014384445.1 Candidatus Nitrosopumilus sp.
ATTATTTTGAAGCTAGAATAAAAGAAATTGAAATTGCTTTACAAGATACTGCTGCTAAAAAACAAGACGCTGCAAATAGATTGGAACAAGGAAAAGCACAGATGAATCAATTAATGCAACAATCACAACCTCCACAACAACCAAATTTAGGATAAATTATGTTTGATAGTCTTCGTAAGGCGTTTTCCAATGTAGCAAAAAGTCTTGGAGAAAAAGAACTTAATGAAAAAGATATTGAAAGTATTCTTTTTGAACTTGAAATCTCTCTTTTAGAATCTGATGTAGCTGGGGAGGTAATTGATTCTATTAACTCCCATTTAAAAGAAAAATTAATTGGTTCTAAAATTGATAAAAATGAAATTGAAAAATTTGTTAAGGATAATTTAATTTCTAATATTTCTAGTTTATTTGATAATGCTGGCGAGATTAATATTTTTGAAAAAATTGATGAAAAAAATAAACAAAATCAACCTTTTTTGATTGTTTTTGTTGGAATTAACGGCACTGGAAAAACTACTTCTTTAGCAAAACTTGCATCTTTACTTCAAGAAAAAAAATATTCTGTAGTGATTGCTGCTGCTGATACTTTTAGAGCTGGAGCAATAGAACAATTACGAGAACATGCTAATCGTCTAAATCTAAAACTTGTTGCACAAAATTATGAATCTGATCCTGCAGCTGTTGCTAGAGATGCAGTACTATATGCAAAATCCCATAAAACAGATTGTGTACTAATTGACACTGCAGGCAGAATGCAAACAAGTAAAAATCTGATGGAACAAATTGCAAAAATAACTAAAGTTGTAAATCCTGATATGACTATTTTTGTTGGTGACTCTTTAGCTGGTAATGATACTGTGAATCAGGCACGTGAATTTTATAATCATGTGAAGTTTAATGGTTCTATTTTGACTAAAAGTGACGCTGATGCAAAAGGCGGTGCTGCATTATCTATTGTAGCCGTTACTTCTACACCTGTTCTTTATTTGGGAACTGGACAGGAATATTCTGATTTAAAATCCTTCGATAAAAATATTTTTTTAGAAACGGTATTTGGTTCATTAAATGATGTTAAAATTGAACGAACCGATATGTCCAAATTAAAATCTGAACCAACACCAGAACCAACACCAGAACCAACACCAGAACCAACACCAGAACCTGAGTTGACCCCTAATGATCCATTTGAAGGAATTACAAATGATGAAATTACAACTTATTCTGATTTATTTGACATTCCTCCACCAGAAACTGATGCTGAAGCAATCAAAACTGGTAAAAAAATCCGTGATTGGATAAAAAATGGTAAACCTGATCCTGTAGAGTCCACAGTAATTACATCTGATGAAAAAGTGGAGATGCATAAACAAGATAAAGAAGATGAACCTAAAAAGAAACGAGGATTCTTCGGACGGTTTAAAAAATGAAAATTAAAACAAAAGATTTACTTACGTTAGCGGAATTATCACCAAAAGAATTTTTAGGATTAATTGATCATTCTATTAAATTAAAAAAAGAATTAAAAAAAGGTGGAAACAAACCTCTGTTAAAAAATAAAACATTAACTATGATTTTTCAAAAACCTTCAACTCGAACACGTGTAAGTTTTGAAACGGGTATGTATCAATTAGGTGGACATGCAATTAATTTATCATCTAATGATACCCAATTATCTCGTGGTGAATCAGTTGAGGATACTGCAAAAACCCTTTCACGATATACTGATTGTATAATGGCTCGCGTTTATGATCACACTTTACTTGATAAATTATCTGAACATGCAACTATTCCTGTAATTAACGGATTATCTGATTCTTTTCATCCTTGCCAGATTTTAGCAGACTTTATGACAATTAAAGAAAAGAAAAAAACTCTCAAAGGATTAAAAATTGCTTGGATTGGAGATGGAAATAATGTCTGTAATTCAATGATTTATGGTGCGGCCTTATCTGGCGTCCAAATGTCTATTGCGACCCCCAAGGAATTTCAACCTGATAAATCTGTTGTAAAAGTTTCTCAAAATTTAACTGATATTGAATTAACTACTGATCCTCTAAAAGCAGCTAAAAATGCCGATGTTATTGTAACTGATACCTACTCTTCAATTCATAATGTTGATCCTAAAAGAATGAAAAAATTCCTTCCAAAATACCAAGTTAATGATAAAATTATGGATATTGCCGATAAAAATGCGATCTTTTTACACTGTCTTCCCGCAAAACGAGAACAAGAAGTTACTTCATCTGTAATTGATGGATCTCAGTCTTTCGTTTGGGATGAAGCTGAAAATAGGCTTCATACTCAGAAAGCATTACTTTGTGCATTACTTCACGCTTAACGTATATAATAGCAGTTTCAAAGTTGGATCCTATTGGCTTATTCAAAAATATTGAGACGACTTAGGGAAGAAAAGACCAATTATAAAAAACGTGGAACCATGTTAATGGGAAAACGTGATTTTATTACTGTAAATATTACCAATGAAAATACACAAGTTCAAATTCTTAAACCTGGAATGACTGGAGATAAAGTAATTGCATCTGCGCATTCTAGATATTTACTAGAAAAAGGATGGAAAGGGTCTAGAAAAAGCATACCTGCAGCATATCTTACTGGATACCTAGCAGGCAAAAAAGCACTAAGTCAAGGTGCAAAAGATGCAATTTTGTATACTGGTACTAGACGCTATACTCAAAGAGTGGCTGCAGCTTTGAAAGGACTTGTTGATTCTGGTCTTCAAGTTCCAGCCGACTCTGAAACATTTCCTCCTAATGAAAGAATAAATGGCGAACATCTTACTGTTAAAAATGAAGTTTCTAAAATGAAATCTACAATCGATGGAGATATCAAATAGATATGAGTCAAACAGCCCAAGCCAAACCTGGACAGGGTAAACCTGGACAAGGTGGAAAAGGCCGAGGCCCACCAGTTTATGGACGTGGCCCACCTGGAGCTGATACTAGTCCTAAAAGACCTCGAAGAGAGCCTGAAGTAGAAGTTTGGGTACCAAAAACTATTCTAGGAAAAAAAGTTGATTCTGGAGAAATTACATCCATTGAGGAAATCTTGGAATCTGGGGCAAGAATTCAAGAAGCTGGAATTATTAAAAAATTATTACCTGATTTAAAAAGTGAAGTTGTAGATGTTGGTATTATTCAAAGAATGACTACTAACGGTCAATCTACTAGATTCAAAGCAATCGTTGCAGCCGGAAATGAAAACGGTTATCTTGGAATTGGTCAAGGTAAATCAAAACAAATGCGTATTGCTATTGAGAAAGCAACCAATCAAGCTTTCTTAAACATTAATCCTATCAAAATGGGATGTGGCAGTTGGGAATGTAAATGTGATCAAAAACATTCTGTTCCATTCAAAGTTAAAGGAAAAGGTGGAAGTGTAACTATTGAGATTATTCCTGCACCACGTGGATTGGGTCTTGTTGCAGGTGGAAAAATTAAACGATTATTAGAATTAGCAGGACTTAAAGACGCATGGACTACAGCAAAAGGCTCTACTCCTACAATGGGTTCTACTTCAAAAGCAGTACTGGATTGTCTTAGACAGACATTCAGTCAGGGATGATAATTATGTCAAAAGCATATCTCGTTGTTAGAATTAAGGGTCAAGCAGACTGTCCATATTGGGCCACAACTACAATGACTTTATTAAAATTAGATAAAAAATATCGTGCAACAATTCTGCCTATCAAAGATAATACTTTGGGAATGTTACGTAAAGTGCAACACTATGTTGCTTGGACTGAAATTGATGCGTCATTGGCACAAGAATTAATTGAAAAGAAAGCACGAAAAGGTGGCTATCAAAAAGTCACTGATGATGATCTAAAAGAACTTGGATTTGCAAATGCATCCGAACTTGGAACTGCATTGGCTGATGGAAAGGCTACGTTATCAAAATTATCTCCACTAAAACCTTGGTTTGCTTTAGCACCTCCAGTACATGGATTCAAAAGAAGCACCAAGAAATTATATGGTCAAAAAGGTATTCTTGGATCTAACAAAGAACTTGATACTGTAGTTAGGAGAATGATTTAGCATGGCAACTAGATTACGAAAGACTCGAAGACTTAGAGGTGGCAGACACATGGGTTGGGGTCAAGTAGCTCAACACCGTGCAAGTGGTCACAAAGGTGGTCTTGGAGCTACTGGTATGAAGAAACATCTTAGAAGTACCATGATAAAAGAGGATCCAAATTACTATGGTCATGAGCCTCCTGCAGTACCACATCCAAATATTATCAAAAAATGGGCAGGTGTTAGAGATCTAGATGATTTATTCGTTCAATTCGGTAAAGAAGAAAATGGTAAAAAAATGATTGACCTTGAAAGTGCAGGATACGATAAACTACTTGGCGGTGGACAAACTACTAATTCTTACTCTGTAAAAATCAAACAGTTTACTGCATTAGCTGAAGAAAAAATAAAAACTGCTGGTGGCGAAATTCTTCAATCTCCATCTAAAGTAAAAACTGCTGAGGCTTAGATAACTGAAAATGGCTGAGGGTTCTATTACTTCTATTATTCGAAAAGTAGTTTTTAAAGCAGAACCGTACTTACCACAAGTTCCAAAACCTAAAAAGAAAATTTCACTTCAAACTAAATTACTTTGGTGTGGTGTTGCATTACTTATCTACATGGTGATGGGACAAACTCCATTATACGGTGCAACAGCTCCTGAATTTGATTTTCTAGCATTTGCTAGGGTTATTTTTGCATCTCAACAAGGTACTTTGATTGAACTAGGAATTGGTCCTATTGTAACAGCTGGACTCTTGATGCAATTATTGAGAGGTTCTGATATTTTAAAATTTGATTTTAAGAAACCTGAGGAGAGAGGAATTTTTCAAACAGCTACTAAATTAGTAACCTATGTTGTAATTGTAGCTGAATCCATTGTATATGCTTCAGCTGTATATGGAGGTGCAACTGAACCATTTGTCCTGTATGTGATTATAGGGCAGCTGATGGCGGCGTCTATCATAATTATGTTCATGGATGAATTAATCCAAAAAGGCTGGGGACTTGGCAGTGGAATTAGTTTATTCATTATGGCAGGTGTTGCACAACAAATTCTTTGGAGTATGTTCAGTCCGTTACCTGCCGGTGATGGTGGAATGATTGGTATTATTCCATATACCATAGAGTCTGCCTTTGCTGGTGACCTTGGAAATGTTTTATTCCGTTCAAATCAACTGCCTAGTATTTTCGGACTTTTCCTTACTGCTGGAATACTTTTGATACTTGTATTTACTCAAGGCATTAAAATTGAAATTCCAATTGTCTCTACAAAATACAGAGGCTTTGCTGCTGTTTACCCTATCAAATTGATGTATGTTTCTAACATTCCAGTAATTTTAGCATCTGCGTTAACTGCAAACGCTGTATTTGTATTCCAAATGATTTGGTCAAACTTTAACCCCCGTAACAATAACTTCTTTGTAAATTTTATAGCACAATTTGATCCAACTAGTCCTTCTACACCAATTGGCGGACTGATTTACTATGTTACCCCTCCAAGAGGTTTGGATGTAGCAGCTTTGGATCCAATGCGTGCCGTGGGATATGTTCTATTTATGATTGGAATTGTAATTGTATTTGGTAGATTATGGGTTGAACTTGGTGGTTTATCTCCAAAGACTGCAGCTCAAAATTTGCTTGATGCTGATGTACAAATTCCTGGATTTAGAAGATCAAATGCACCTGTTGAGGCATTACTAAACAAATACATTCCATCTGTAACAATTATTGGCTCTGCTATTTTGGGTCTCCTAGCAGGAGTGTCTGACGTACTTGGTGTATTTGGATCTGGAATTGGAATTTTACTTATGGTGGATATTCTCATTAATTATTACACGCAGTTAGTTAGAGAACAGGTAGAAGTTGTTATGCCACGGTTGGGTGCTATACTTGGTAGAAAATAAAAAAATTATTTTAGTTGGAATTCCTGGTGTTGGGAAAACTACATTGTTAACGACAATGGTTGAAATCTTAAAAAATAACAAGAAAAATGTATCTGTAATTAATTATGGAAGTTTAATGTTTGATGTTGCTAAAGAAAATGGACTAACTGACAGGGATCAATTAAGAAAATTATCTGTATCTGAACAACAACGCATTCAAAAAATTGCTGCAGAGCAAATTAGTAATCGCAAAGAAGAAGTTGTAATTATCGATACTCATGCATTTGTCAATTCGCCTGAAGGATACTATCCCGGACTACCTGAACATGTTTTAAAAATTATCAAACCTACCAATTTTGTTTCAGTATCTGCAAAACCTGAAGAAATCTACAATAGAACAATGAAAGATGATACTCGACATTTAGCTAAAATAACGCACGCTATCAT
>JACNFV010000041.1 GCA_014384445.1 Candidatus Nitrosopumilus sp.
CTATATTCCTAAAATGCTAGAACAATACAAAATTTGGTATAATCCAAAGCCAAACATGAGATGCAGTAAATGTGATTTACTATTACTTCACAGCAGATGGAAAGATGAATGTGTATATTATTCAACTAATAGAAATCCATTAGAGGGTTTTCTTTGCATACAATGTGCCACAATCAAAACTAAATGTCAAAAGAAACCAAGGGTGACCCCTGGGGAAATAGATATTTTTATCAAACAAAATGCAAAGATGCCCCAAGTATTAGTATAACATAGACAACATCCCACCATCTTATTCTTTTTTTATTATATAGAACAAGTCTTTACAATGCTATGTATAGAAACAATTAGTAATCACTAAATGAATCAAATCAGGCACAAAATGCGACTAAATAAAATAATAAAATAATTATTTTTGTTTCTAGTTCATGTGCTTATCTATATTGATTTACATTTGTTTTGTATGGTAGTTCCTTTACTAAGCAATTACAAAACGTGCCATAATTTGGATGTGTTATAAAATTGGGAAAAAGTGGTTATCTTCCAGATATTTCTTCGGCTTTTGCTTTTTGGCGTTCGTACGCTGTAAATTGTTTTGATCACAAAAATTACAATGGTGCAACATCAGGACTTCACAACATCAATAGTTTACTAACTGAGGATTACATCATATCTGTTGACACGAATAAATACAATACTCAAACAGCAGAAAATATTTTTTATCATTGTGGATTATGTGGCAAAGAAATACAAAGTTCTAATGTTAAAGTTTCTGATATATTACTAACACCAGAAGAACAAATAATATCGGGAAAGAAAACAATAAAAAAATGGAGATGTGTAGTGTGTGGAAAATGGGTAGCACTACATAGAACTAGCATAATTAAGACAAGAAATGAATCACCATATTATAGACGAGTTGTTCCAGAATGTCCAACACATACAGTTGGTTTAGCAGACAGATTGAATTTTCCACCAATGTTCGGTGTTTGGTTTTACAATTTTTTAGAGGAATTACAACACGCTTTAGCACTTTACAGAATTGAGTACATCGCACAAAACGGTGAAGACATGCAAGATATAGGATTCAAAGAAAAAGAGGTTTCTTAGAAAATGGCGATAATCACCAGAATCATTGAAAGAAAGGAATCAAGGACAAGTAAAACAGGCAAGCCTACGGTGATAAAATGGCAAAATGCCGATATGATTAGATCGCAATCGATCAATGCATGTGTCAATGAGATTTACGAATCATCAAAAAGCATGGGGTTTTTGAAAGTTAATTTGATTGGTGCATCAAGTTCTGGAAAATCCACACTTGCAGGAGTTTTGGCACATCAGTTACATGTCCTGGACCAGACCTTTGAAGTTCATTTCTTTGAGGATAAGGACTTGATAGATTTTACAGCCACAATTCAAAAACTCTCAAAATCAAATCAAATCTTGGTTTTTGATGATCTTAGTGGTCTAGTTTCAAAATTTGGGAAAACAGCACTTGACAGACTAAAAGCAGAAATCACAACTGTTCGTCATATTGGTGGTACAAATGAAGATAGAAAAATAATTATGATTTTGAATTTTCATGCTCAGAAAGTTTTGGATAAGTTTATCCGAATTTCTAATTTCACATTTTATACTGATTGTCAAAAAGAAGAAATCGGTTACTTGGAAGAATTACTTGGAAAGAATCAAAAATCTAAAATCACTCAGTTTGCAAGGTTAAGGGCTCAATCAAGAATGTATCACAAGTTTTCTTTTCCATTAGGATCTAGAGGAGATTATTTCACTTACAAAGATGGTGAACCATTTAGAGTTTTATTATACAACAATGGTATCTCAACACGTTTTGTCGTATCACCTCAAATTTCATGGATTCTTGGTGATAAACTATGTCAAGTATGCAAACCGACAGAAAAAACAGAAGAAACGAAAATGAATCTTGAGCATTTTGTAAATGATTTTTCTAAAAAGTTTGGTAAAGGAATATGCAAACGTGCAATAGAATTAAAATTATTACGACAGGGAATTAACACTCAACCAAAAAGAGTACAACAGGCAGAAAAATATATTGAACAATACTTTGATGCAAAACATATCAATCTTGAAGAACTTGCTGATAAATACGGATTAAAAGAACAAAATACACATCTTTTGCCATGTAAACAACCCGACTTTAACGAGGTAATGTCAAATTGACATTATACAACTGTCCTTACTGTCTGCGATTATCCGTAAATGAAGCAGTAATACGTGATCATATTAAAAAAAGACATGGGGTTATTACTTAGATGGACACGATAGATAAAAAAAATGATGTGTTTACAGTAAAAGTTAAGGATGCACCAAAAGAATATGCTAAACTGCAAAAAATACAAGATAGGCTTCACGATTCTTACTATTCAAACAAAATCAAAAACATCTATTTTCCTATCAGACCTGAAAACTATCCTAGAACAGAACCCTCAGTAATCACAATCAAAGGATTAGAGCGTTTCAATGAATTAAAACGTAAATTTATCATGGATGATTCTAGCCTTACAACAAAAGAGTATGCTGAACTTGGTGGTTTGTGGTATCTTTATGCTCTAACTAACAAAAAAACAGAAGATTTGGCAGAATGGGAAGGCTATCTCCTTAGAGTTGCCATTCCATCTAAAGGTGAAAAAATAAATTTTAAAAAATTAACTGAAATGAATTATTTAACAAAAAATCCTGATTACGATCCTAAGCAATTAGAATATCAAAGAAAATGGGAAAAAATACTACTTGCAGAAATGATAAGAATAAACCGAAGAATTTCTTTTCTTTCGGATATTAATAAGAAAAATGAAAAATTAGAATGGATTCTAAATTCTAGTATGCATAACATTAGTCACAAACAAGCTAGAAAGGTGAACTAAATTTAACTAATTATAATACGTCAAGTTCATAATTGTATCCGATATTATGTGGCCAATATTCGCAAAACGATACTTGGACTGTGAACCAAGTTTCTTGATTTTTGATAGAGGGAATCAAACTAAAACATTAAGGCCCTTTGATGAACTTGAACTTTGAGAGTCCTAAACTAAAATCTAAAATCCCTTTTGAGTACCAATATCTGTAAAACTACTGTTGGTCTATGAATTAACTATTTCAAACGTTTGTAAATCTCTTTGAATTCCATTGCAAGATTGTATGAGATGTTTAGTACATGTGTTAATTGATTCATAGATGTTTTATCATTTCCAACCTGTCTTAGAATGGTCAAAGCTTTTTGGGGTGAAGTTGCAGATGGTGGTTTTTGACCCGTCCAAGTTTTGAATGAATCTGCTACATCTAAACAAAAGTTCAAAATAAATTCCTTCCAGTTTGACATTTCATCAAGCTTCTTTTTTCCTAGAAATACCTGTGATAACTCGTGAAATTCATTTTTTCTATCGGTGTATAACAGTTTGAGTGATTCGTGAATTTTTTCTTCAGTATATTCTGGAGATTTTAGCATGTACATTCCTTCAATACTCATAATTTTACATTATCATATGTACAGTTAAACTAGTTCCATATTCTCATATGTGAAAATATGTAAGATTGAACTATACTCATTTAGAATATTTTAGAATCCGTAAAATTCAGCCCATTGATGTTCCAATTTGTATATAATTTTCCAAGCAAATCGGTCAATGTTGACACTGGGTTCAGTAATGATCAATATGACATATCTCCCAATAGGAAAACTCATCATTACAACATTTTCTCTTCTTGAAGCTGAATACTTTACTCTACCTAAATTAGCATCAAAACCTTGCCTGTTTGCTACCCTGTGTGCCAATTCTTGATACATTTGCTTTCGCCTTGAATCTGTTTCAAGAGGAACTATGCCTTCTTTAAAATCCCCTACAATTAATTTTCCAGTACAATCAATTAGACCACAAAATCGAATATCAGGTTCAGTTAAAATGTCCTTTATTCCATTTTTAATTTTTTCAATAGGAAAATGATTGTCTGTCATGTCTGTTCGTTTTCATTTAATCACATACTCTGTAATCTTTGGTGACAACAACACTTTGCAAATATCTAATGGAGTTACAAGCCAATCTTTGTACATGATACATGGATGAGCCATCTCGTACATCATAGACGATACTTCATTAATTTTCAAATTCTCTGATATGACCTTGGCTTCTTCTAGTTCTACAACGTCTACTGTTTCATTTAGAAAGTCATCTGTTTCTGTCAAGTGCTTCATTTTCTCCGATATTGCTTCGATGATTAATCGGTCACTGAGATACTTGTTAGTGCCTTCAAGAAATATTTTTCTTGCATTGTTATCAAACATTGAATTAATCACATCGCCAAAAGTACCATCTTTCTTGAATGTCACAAGTTTCTTTTTAGGAAGATCTTCAATGGATATTTCTGTAATGCACTTTTTTCCAATCTCGAGAATCTTTTGTGCAGAAATTGCAGAATAAAATCCCCAATCATTTGCAATAATTGCATATGCCCTACATCTCTTCTTCCAAATATCTGCCAAATCCTTGTACTTTGTATCCTTGGATACTGTAACTGGATTTGGTTCCATAATGTCTTCTACTTTGGTTCCATAGAACAAACTTGAAGTTGGATTCTTTAGAAGATTCTCCATAATTTCTTTGCCTCCGATTGTTCCTATTGGATTTTCTTTTTCATCTCGTACAATAATTGAGTCAGTGGCAGATTCCAAATATTGAACCAGCATTCCAGTGATAACCCAAACCTCTGTTCCTTTGTCGGTATGGATACATAGAGACCACGTTAATCTCTCTGGGAGTAATTCTTCTAGTGTTCTTTCTGATATTGGAATGTTTTCTGGCATACCATTAGATTGATTTTATTGCATAAAGCAACAATGTTTAATTCTCATGAATGATAAGATATGCTCAATTATTTTAAAAAATACATAACGTAAAATAAATTATCTGAAATATTCGTTGATTTTCTAACATAATAATCAAGAATCTGTTAAAATACCAATTTCACCTACCTGAAGTGAGAACAAATGGAATCTGTAAACAAAGAAGGAATTATGGAATTGACATTAGGACAGCTATTCCCAGATACATTAACTGATACAAATTGCGTCTTCGTAGATAAAGACCGAGAGATTTGGGTAGCTACTGAAATGTGTGCCCAATATTTAGAATCCACAATTGATGCACTTGTAGTTCAAGACGATGGAAAATCAATAGGCATTGTAGGTGGATATGACATTTTAGATTATTTGCGAAAAAATCCTACACGTGACTCTCAATATCAACACACAACCCAAGAAATAATATTCAAGGACGTCCCTCAAGTAACTAGTCAAACTAAATTCAAGGATCTGATGGATACTTGGAAAAATAGCAGAAGAGCATTTGCAGTGATACAAAACAAGTCTGGAAATTATTCCCCAGTTTCTGCAAGAAAAATGCTCGAAGTGGGGAAAAAATACAAAACTGATCTATCAGTGTCTTCAATGCCAAAAAAGAATATTGTCACATTTCAGGGAGACGAGCCATTAAGTGAAATCCTTGATCTAATGTTTAACAACAAAACACGAAAACTATTACTGGGAACTTCTAATCAGTTTATCAGTGACAGAACAATTCTTGAAGGTCTCTCACGAATTTTAAAATTCCAAAAGGATGTTGATAATTTGTTGGACGTTCCAATTAACAAATTTACATTTGATCACATCAAAGTTCTGACTGAAGATCTTCCATTTGACAAACTTTGCAAAGTAATGGATAGGATGGAACATCCTTATGTGATTTACAAAGACATTGTTGTTAGTCCATGGGATGTTTGTTTGATACTGTCCTCTGAAAATTTGCAGAAGTCTGAAGTTAGACTTGAAATGGCAAAAAAATGTCCTCATTGCGGTAAGGACGTAAATCTTTAACCGCAATGAATCTTGATCATGTTTATGGGGATAACAACTGACTAAAAGAGTAACAATAATTTTGGATGATGATCTCATAAGGAAACTACGAGAAAGACAGGCAAAACTAATCAAAGAATCTTCAGAATCTGTTAGTTTCTCTAGAGTTGTAAATGAGGCATTACGTAAACATTTGAAATAATTTTAAAATTATTTTTTCCTGCATATCTGCATTCAGATTCATCCAAAAAATAACTTCTACTTATTTTACATCTTTAGTAATTGGTTGTGTTTGTCATTCAATGTTTTTATTTTGTATTTCTCTCCAGTCTTTTTCTATCATTTGAAGTATTTCGCTACATACACTAAACTGCTCATCAGTTGCATTTTTCCAAAATCTT
>JACNFV010000039.1 GCA_014384445.1 Candidatus Nitrosopumilus sp.
TACAAGTCTCAGAGAAGCTAAAGCATCAATATATGCAGGTAAAGTCAAAATCGACGGTGTCGTTAGAAAATCACTCCACCATTCAATCGGATTAATGGATGTTGTGGAACTAGAAAACGTTCCAGAGATATATCGTCTTGTTCCAACTGAAGGAAAACTTCTCAAACCAATTAAAATTAACGAATCAGAGAAATCTAAAAAACTTGTTAGAGTTGTAACTAAGACAACAATAGGTAAAGGAAAAAATCAAACAGGATTTCATGATGGACGTTCTACATTAGCAGAAGTTAAAGCAAGTGTTGGCGATACATGCGTAATGCAAGTTCCTGATCAAAAGATCTTAGAAGTTATAAAACTAGAAGCAGGTTGTCAGGGCTTAATAACACGTGGAATTAACGCAGGTCAAATAGGTAAAATTGAAAGTGTTGAAGAGGGTACATTTATTCTTCCAAAAAGAGTCATTCTAACTTTAGGCGATAAAAAAATTGAAATTCCGGCAGAAATGATCATGCCAATAGGTAAAGGAGAGCCTGTAATTCAAATAAACTGATAATATGTCTCAAACAACAGAAAACCCAATGAAAAAAATATCTTTAGAGAAGGTAGTACTAAACATGGGTCTTGGTAAATCAGGAGATGTTATTGATATTGCAAAAAGAGCATTAGAGCAAATTTCAGGTAAAACAGCATCAACACGTAATGCAAAAGAAGCTCAAAGAGAATGGGGAGTTAGAAAAGGAGAGCCAATCGGCGTTGCAGTTACAGTTAGAGGTGATGATGCAGTTGCATTATTCAAACGATTGTTAGAAGCTAAAGGCAATACAATTAACGGTAAATCAGTAGATAACTTTGGTAATTATTCATTTGGAATTAATGAGCACATAGATATTCCAGGTGTAAAGTATGATCCACAAATAGGAATTTTAGGTCTTGGAATATCAATCACATTATCTAGACCAGGTTATTCAATACGTAAACGAAGTAAACATAAAGCACATGTAGGAAAATCACACATTATTACCAGTCAAGAAGCAAAAGATTATTTTACAAAAGAATTTGGAGTAACCGTAGCATAATGCCTAAAGATAGATCCTATGAAGCAACTGGAAGAAAAAAACATGATTTCGGTAGAGGTTCAAGATGGTGTAAAAGATGCGGAGATTATACAGCTGTTATTCAAAAATATGACTTAATGTTATGCAGACGATGCTTTAGAGAAGTAGCAACATCTTTAGGCTTCAGGAAAAACATGTGATATAGATATGCCTGCAACCAATATTTTAGCAAATTTGTTTAACACACTTTACAATAATGAAGCAAGAAGAAACAACAATTGTTTAATCATCCCAACTTCAAAATTAGGTGTCGAGGTTCTAAAGACACTTCAAAAAGATGGATACATTGGAGAGTTTGAACATATCGATGATAAACGTGGCGGAAAATTCAAAATCAAATTATTAGCAAAAATTACAAAATGTGGTGCAATTTCCCCACGATTCAAAGTAAAAAGTGATGAATACAACAGTTGGGAGCAACAATACCTACCAGCATATGATAGAGGGATGTTACTAGTAACTACAAACCAAGGTGTCATGTCACATCACGAAGCAGTGCAAAAAGGAATTGGAGGATTTTTGGTGGGATATGTCTACTAGTCAACTCGAAAAATTCCAAGACGAAGTAGTCATTCCAGAAGGAATTACAGTTACACAGAAAAAACACATGTTAACGTTTGTAGGACCTTTAGGTAAAACACACAAAAGTCTACGTTTAATTCCAGTAGATATTGAAATTGTTGAAAATAAAATATTGCTAAAGGCATTTGGTTCAAAAAAGAAAGACTATGCAATTTTACACACAGCAAGATCAATCATCAGAAATATTTGTGAAGGATTAATTGTAGGCTATACCATAAAAATGAAAATTGTTTTTGCACACTTTCCAATTACAGTTAAAGTTGAAGGTAAAAATATCATAATTGAAAACTTTCAAGGAGAAAGAGCCCCTCGAAGAACAGTGATTGTAGGAAATACCAAAGTTGTTCCAGGCGGAGAAGACATAATTCTTACAGGAGAAGTTTGGACAGACATTACACAAACTGCAGCAAATATTGAATTAAAAACTAAAGTTAAGAACAAAGATCATAGAGTATTCTTAGATGGTATCTATGCATTTGAGAAGAAAAAAGGTTTAGACAAATAAAAATTTTAATTACATAATGAATATTGATCCTGAGTTTGTAAAAACAACAACAGAATTCATAGACCAAACTTTAGAAGCATACAAAGCTGCAGGAGTGTCACCATCAGTAGGGGACATATGGGATTGTCAGAACGTAGGAGATTTTCTTTGCGGATTTTTTGTCGGGGAATTAGTAGGTTCAATACTTAGTGCATTTCAATATTCACAAAAAAGAGATCCTACAGCAGATGAGCATTTAGAAATAGTAGGATTAGTAGAAAGTCGTTCTAAAGAAATTAAAGAATTTTTTTCAAAATTCAATAACTAAGTCTATCAATTTACTAAAATTTGTAATAGTCGCAAAGATTAAATCACTTTTACCAAGGTAAACCATAGTGCCTCCCTAGCTCAGCGTGGTAGAGCATCCGACTGTTAATCGGATGGTCACCAGTTCAAGTCTGGTGGGAGGCGCTTTTTATTTCTAAATTCGAATTTAGAAACATTGATCGGTTGATAGTAAATGGTGTACTCAATTAGACAACATAGATCTAATAGATGATCGGACATTAAGAAGAATGCAGGAGATTTACATTGGTTAGAACTAGAAGGGCAAACAGGTATTGCGTAGATTGCAGTGCAAGATTAGTCTATTACCCCAGACTATCAAATCCAAAAGCACCAAACGAACACAGAGTGTTAGTTTACGCGTGTCCAGATTGTACAGATGATTTTGAAAAACCAAAAATGTTTTCAATTAAACGCAATCAGGTAGAGGATCCACTAGAGACAGTAGAAATTGAAATTACTCAGTTACAGAAAAAAGTAATAACGGCAAGATAATTTTAAAAATACATGCCATATCCTGAAAAATCCGGAGGAGAACATACTGAAAAATCAAGAAGTAGTATGTGGTATTTGCTTCCAATACTTGTCGGGATGATTGGAGGAATAATTGCATATTTGGCAATAAGAAAAGATGATCCTCGTAAAGCAAAAAATTGTATCTACATAGGACTAGTAATGGTGTTAATTGGCATTATTTTCAATATCATGTTGTTAGGGGTAGATGTATCAAATAATCCAGGTTTCAATGTTAATCTATAATCAAATTACGGATAACTATTAGCTGTGAATCAACTATATTTCTAAATTCGAATTTAGAAACATAACGAATCAACAGTAGTGATCATCATGATTTAGAATAATATAGAAGAGATTTTGGAATTTAATCATGAGCATGTCAAGAATGAGAGATAGTGTTGAAAGATGGTTAATTCATGAAAGTTTATCGTTTAATTCTGTAAAAAGTGAAGAGAATTCATTTCAAATTTTAGTAAAACATGCAGGTCAGTACGGAATACCAGTAGATATTTTTGAACCAAAAGCACAATTAGGAATTCTAGTAGTGGGTGCTAAAGTAGAGATGAAAAATAATCAAATTATCAGGTATAGAGGATTTACTGACGAAGAGAAAAGTAAATTCAGCGATAAATTATCTGATTTTTGTAATTCAATTGAAGCAATTAGTAAAATAATCACTGAAGATGGAAAACAAAAAATTGCAGTTTATGTTGTATTAGACGATAAAGAAAACATCAACCAACAGACAATGCTAGATGCAATTGATAGCCTGTCAGAAAAACATGAAAGAACATCCAGATTTCTACTAAAAACATTTTAAAAAATTATACAAAAAACACTAAGAAAATAGGCAGTAAAAATACAGACAAGTGTACGGCGTGTGGATCAATGGTAATTCCAAGAGCAAAATATGTGAGAAATATGCGAGGCAGTAAAAAATCAGAAACACTATGTCGCATAATTTTAAAATCCACAAAAAAGTTCCAAAAAGATGCATTTTACAAAATCATGCCTGACTGCTAAACCCCCCCTGGTAAAAAGACCATTTAGTCACATGATGAAATTTTTGAAAGTAGGCATTTTGGGTGGGGGGTTAACACTTGTGCCTAGATGCAAAAGGCAAGGGTAATTCCACCAAGGTATCCCAGCAAAACAAGGGTAAACTTTCATTGTTAGGCGTAAAAGCTCAACCCCCTAAAACAACACCATTTTTCTAAAAAATAATCAAAAAAATCGCATATTTTAATTCAAAAAGTACATCATAAATTCAAAAAATACGTAAATTGGAGATTGGAATGTAAGATTGGAACAAAAGATCCCAGTAAAATGTTTGGAATACCCCCCTGTTTAGAGTCAATATTCAGCTAACAACCCATGCAAAGTAATGAATCAAAAATTTTAGAAATTACGTTGCAACTATATATCAAAAAAAGATGCAAATTTCATGGTGCGTATGGGCGTAGTGATTGTAATTGCAGCAATTATTGGTTCAATGGTACTTGCAAATTACACGTACTTGCAATATCAAACAAATTTCATCGAAGTTAGTGAGGGTGAAACTGTAACGGTAGGACCAGTAGAGTATGTAATTACATTCGAAGGCACACATGAAGGAAGTAAGGAAGTTAGACCTGAAAACACATTTGTAAAAATTGGAATTACTGCAAAAAATATCAGTGATGAAAAAACACTGCTATCAGGGGGGCAATTTTACTTGATTGACGAAAAAGATCAAAAGCATAAAGCAATTTTTGGAGAATTCTCATCAACAGATCTAGTCCAAAAAGGATTAGATCCAAACAAAGCAGTTCAAGTAACAACCCAGTTTGATGTTCCATTTGACGAAGATGTAAACTACAAAGTTGTCATCAGACCAACAAAAGATCAATCTACAGTAGACACCGCTTCAATTTGTTTAACAAATTGCTGATCGATAAATTATAAAAAATAGAAAAAGTGTCAAATTTTATTATAGTAAACGTAGTATTGTGTGACTTTTACCACATAACAGATACGATTTTTGAAAAAAGTCATGGCAATATCCAAAGCCAAAAGAGCAGAAGCAGCTAAGAAAGCAGCAAAAACTCGCAAGAGAAATGCAGCAGCTAAAGCAGCAGAAGCGCTAAAGGCAGCAGCAGCTCGTAAGAGAAAGGCAGCAGCAACTCGAAGGAAAAATGCAGCAGCTAAAGCAGCACCTAAGAGAAAGGCAGCAGTAAAACGCAAAGCCGCTCCAAAACGAAAAGCCGCAGCTAAGAAAGCAGCACCTAAGAGAAAAGCAGCAGTAAAACGCAAAGCCGCTCCAAAGAAATCTGCATCTAAGAAAGCAGCTCCAAAGAGAAAGGCAGCAGTAAAGAAAGCAGCTCCTAAACGCAAAGCCGCTCCTAAACGCAAAGCCGCTCCAAAGAGAAAGGCAGTAAAACGTAAACGTTAACCTGTCTATGCACCTTTTTTCTAATCTACCTTACTTGATTTGCTATGTTTCTAAATTCGAATTTAGAAATATAATAAATCGCATGCCTACATCATTCATTCATTTTTAATTCAGGTAAAACAAAAACTCTTTCAGGTTTAATTTTAAAAATAATTCTTTTCTCGCCATCCTGCTTAAACGGATAATGCTTACGGCCCATGTATTGTTCAGTTAATTTATCCGCGTGAGAGTATTCGCTGTCAGAAATTATTTCAATTACGGTTCCACGAATAGTAGTCATGTCAAGGGGATTGTCATTAGAAGTGACAGAGACAGCTACACGGGGATCACGTAGAATATTTTTATGTTTTATTCTGCCCTCAGCAGAGTTTACTAAAATAAAACCGTCCTCATAATTTGCCCATACGGGTGAAAGTTGAGGAGAACCGTCCTTCATAATAGTTGCAATAAAAACAAGATTTTTTTCTGAAAATAATTTTATCGCTTTAGAATCAATCATAATTTCAGGAACCCCATTTTACAATCAAACATGTTTTTCAAACAGTGTTTAAAATTGAATTTTAGCATGTTTTTCAGTTATTTCAATTCAAAATAACAATTACTATTTGATCGCAATGAAAAGAGAATCAGATACAAAATAGAATTTATTTTGTATTTGATTTTTCAAGGACATTAGTCATTGCCCTATTCATAATCTCCATAACCAGGTATTGAGAATACTCTGCAGATTGCTTACCCTTAGATTTACTAGTCTTGGATCCCAATCCTTTGAGAATTTTT